>NZ_JAJAFZ010000035.1:0-49890 GCF_025384895.1 Photorhabdus kayaii | reverse complement strand
AAATTGAAATGAAAGAGTTAATCATTAACCTAGGATTAAAATAAGAGGTTAACTTGTGAAATAGCTCTGAATTCAGGCGGCTTCTAATGAAAATACCTCTCCCGAAGGAGAGGCTGGACATAAAAACGTAATTAGTGTGTTTTTCCTTGTGCGATATCAAGTCCTGTTTGTGATCGAATAAACTGGATTCTAAATTGTTCTCTTTCCTGCATACCTTGTTGTGAATTATCGGTGATAGAAAATAGCCATGAACCAATAAAAGCGATAATCATTGAGAATAATGCGGGATATTCATAAGGATAGATTGGTTTCTCATGACCGAGAATGCTGACCCAAATTGTTGGACCGAGAATCATTAAAACTACTGCTGTAATTAATCCTAGCCAACCTCCGGTTAACGCACCACGGGTAGTGAGTTTACGCCAGTACATAGACAAAAGAATGGTTGGGAAGTTACAGCTTGCAGCAATAGAAAATGCTAATCCAACCATGAAAGCTATGTTCTGGTTCTCAAATAGAATACCTAATCCGATTGTGATAAACCCAAGTATCACAACTGTTATTTTTGATACTCTCAGTTCATCTCGTTCATTGGCTTTACCGCGTTTAATGGCGTTTGCATATAGGTCATGTGATACTGCTGATGCACCAGCCAGCGTTAGCCCCGCAACAACGGCTAGAATTGTGGCAAAGGCGACAGCAGAGATAAAACCCAGAAACAAGTTGCCTCCAACTGCACTAGCGAGGTGAACGGCTGCCATGTTAGTACCACCGATGAGTGTGCCGGTAGCATCTTTAAAGGAAGGGTTTGGACTAACCAGTAAAATAGCACCGAAGCCGATGATAAAAGTCAGAATGTAAAAATAACCAATAAAGCCAGTAGCGTAGAAAACGCTCTTTCGGGCCTCTTTTGCATCACTTACAGTAAAGAAACGCATGATAATATGAGGTAAACCAGCGGTACCAAACATCAATGCCAAACCAAGAGAAAGTGCGGATATTGGGTCAGATACCAACCCTCCTGGACTCATGATGGCTTCACCTCTTGAGTGGACAGCAATGGCTTCTTTGAACAACGTATTGAAATTGAAGTTTACTATTTTCATGACCATAAGGGCCATAAAGGTGGCACCAGCTAGTAATAGGATAGCTTTGATAATTTGTACCCAGGTCGTTGCTAGCATACCGCCAAACAAAACATAAAGTACCATCAGGATACCAACCAATACGACCGCTACATGGTAATTGAGCCCAAAAAGCAATTCGATAAGTTTGCCTGCGCCAACCATCTGAGCAATAAGATAAAGGGCGACAACAAACAGCGAGCCAATTGCAGATAACGTACGGATTGGGCGTTGCTGTAACCGGTAAGAAGCGACATCGGCAAAAGTATAGCGTCCAAGGTTTCTTAATCTTTCGGCAATCAGAAATAGGATAATAGGCCAGCCAATCAAGAAGCCGATAGAATAAATTAGTCCATCATAACCAGACGTATAGACTAAAGCGGAAATGCCGAGGAATGATGCTGCGGACATAAAATCTCCCGCAATTGCCATTCCATTTTGGAAACCAGTAATACGTCCCCCCGCCGTGTAGTAATCAGTACGGGAGCGTGTTTTTTTTGAGGCCCAGTAAGTGATATAGAGTGTAAAACCAACAAACAGGACAAACATGATAATGGCCTGAATGTTGATAGGTTGCCTTTCTCCAGTTTCAGAGATTGCGTTAGCCCAGGTGAGATGAGGAAATAGCACTATTGCTAATAACAGGAACTTTTTCATTTCTTTACCTCACAGAGAATTTGTGAGGTAAGGTGATCAAACTCGCTATTGGCTCTGATTACATATAAGCCGGTTAAGATGAATGAAATAACAATTAAACCAATACCAACCGGTATTCCACGGGTAATACTGGAATCATTATAAAGGGGAGTACCTAACCATTCTGGGGCAAATGCAATGAGAAAAATAAAACCGACATACAGAATTAATGTGATTATTGATAGCAACCATGCAAAACGTCCCCGCTTTTCAACCAATTCTTTGAAACGCGGGTTATTCTCGATCCCTTGGTAAATGTCGTCATTCATCGGAGTATATCCTCTTATATTTATTATATTTTGATTACAGCCGCCATAAGGCGGCATGATCTGTCACGAAATACTCATTGTTTGTTTTTCTTCTAACAATTTTTCTACTACTCCTGGATCTGCTAGTGTTGAAATGTCTCCTAGATTGTTGGTATCGCCGGAGGCTATTTTGCGCAGGATACGACGCATAATTTTTCCTGAACGGGTTTTTGGTAAGGAGTCTGTCCAGTGTAGGATATCTGGTGTAGCAATCGGACCGATTTCTTTACGTACCCAATTACGGACTTCTGTATAGAGTTCTGGAGAGGGTTCTTCACCGTGATTTAAGGTGACATAGGCATAAATTGCCTGCCCTTTAATATTATGTGGGGTACCTACGACAGCAGCTTCTGCAATTTTAGGATGAGAGACCAAAGCAGATTCAATTTCAGCAGTACCTAGACGGTGGCCGGAAATATTCAGCACATCATCAACACGGCCAGTTATCCAATAGTAGCCATCTTCATCACGGCGTGCGCCATCACCACTAAAATACATTCCCTTAAAGATAGAGAAATAGGTTTGTTCGAAACGGTCATGATCGCCAAATAGTGAGCGTGCTTGTCCTGGCCAGGAATCGGTAATAACCAGGTTTCCTTCACAAACACCTTCTAGTAGTTCACCAAGATTATCAACCAATGCGGGCTGAACACCGAAGAAAGGTAGCGTTGCGGAACCTGCTTTTAGTTCGGTTGCGCCTGGCAGTGGTGTGATCATGAAGCCACCAGTTTCTGTTTGCCACCAAGTATCAACAATCGGGCATTTGCTGTTACCAATTTTCTGGTAATACCATTCCCAAGCTTCCGGGTTAATCGGTTCGCCAACTGATCCCATAATACGCAGAGAAGTACGTTTCGTTCCTTCAATAGCTTTGTCACCTTCTGCCATCAGGGCACGAATCGCTGTGGGTGCTGTATACAGGATATTTACCTGATGTTTATCAATAACCTGACTTAGACGGTTAACCGCAGGATAGTTTGGTACACCTTCAAACATTAGGGTAATAGCGCCACAGGAAAGGGGGCCGTAGAGCAGGTAGCTATGTCCGGTAACCCATCCCACATCGGCTGTGCACCAATAAACTTCCCCCGGCTGATAATCGAATACATATTTAAATGTTAGAGATGCATATACAAGGTAACCTCCAGTGGTGTGCAGTACCCCTTTGGGTTTACCGGTAGAGCCTGAGGTATAGAGAATAAACAGTGGGTCTTCTGCATTTATCTCTTCAACTGGACAGTCAGCACTCGCGTCTGCTACCAATTCATGCCACCAAAGGTCGCGGCCAGATTGCCAGTGACCAATATTTCCAGTACGTTTAAAAACGATCACATTGGATACATTGACAACGGCTGCATTATTTAATGCGTCATCAACATTCTTTTTCAGGGGGATTGTACGTCCTGCTCTCAATCCTTCATCGGCGGTAATGACCAATTTGGTGTTTGAATCGATGATACGCCCGGATACAGCATCAGGAGAAAAACCTGCGAAAATAACAGAGTGAATAGCACCAATGCGGGCACATGCTAACATGGCAACCGCTGCTTCTGGCACCATCGGCATGTAAATAGCAACAACATCGCCTTTTTTAATACCCATATTTTTCAATACATTGGAAAACTGACATACATCATGGTGTAGTTCACGATAGGTTATTGCTTTGGATTCTGTTGGATCATCACCTTCCCAGATAATAGCGGTTTGCTCACCACGTTCTTTTAGATGACGATCGAGACAATTTGCGCTTAAGTTTAGTGTTCCATCTTCAAACCAGCGGATATTGATATGTCCAGGATCAAAAGAGGTATTCTTTACCTTGGTGTAAGGCTTAATCCAGTCAACAATTTTTCCTTTTTCACCCCAGAACCTGTCGGGATCTTGCAACGATAATTGGTAGTCTTGTTGATATTGTTGCTCATTCATCAGGGCATGTTCTGCAATGGCGATAGGAATAGGGTGCTTCATTATTTTGGTCATATAATATTCTCCTTACGAATGTTAATATTATGTCAAATCAAAGTTAACTAAAGTGTAAAGAGAATTTTTGTTTTTTTTTTGCGCGGAAGATCACGCAATAAAAAGAATATTTTTCACGTGATTGTCATTTAGTGTGGCGGGTTTATTTAGGTTTAATTGCTAATCAAAAATAGTAATTCAAAATCCTAATCCAATAATAATGTTTAATATAGACAAATTGACTGATAAGTCACTGAAACACAGTTGTATGATAAAACCATAATGAGAATATGGTGTTGATAAGCATTTCCAATAATATTTAATTAACTATAATGATCACGTTGTTCACAAGGTGTGGACTTTGAACCATTCTTATATGACTGGAGTACATGATATGAGCTATTCATTACCTTCTCTTCCTTATTCTTATGAAGCTCTGGAACCTCATTTTGATAAGCAGACGATGGAAATCCACCATACCAAGCATCATCAGACTTACGTTAATAATACCAATAGCGCCCTGGAAGCCTTCCCTGAGCTGGCAGGACTGGATATTGATGATCTGATTCAGCAATTAGATAAGATACCTGCTGATAAACGTACTTTTGTTCGTAATAATGCTGGTGGGCACGCTAACCATAGCTTGTTTTGGAAAGGTCTGAAATTAGGCACAACTCTGCAAGGTCCATTAAAAGAAGCTATTGAACGCGATTTCGGTAGTATAGATTCTTTTAAAGAGAAATTTGAGCAGGCAGCGGCTACCCGCTTTGGTTCTGGTTGGGCGTGGCTAGTACTGAAAGATGATGGCAAACTGGCGGTTGTATCGACTGCTAACCAAGATAGCCCATTAATGGGTGAAGCGATTTCTGGTGCATCTGGTTATCCGATTATTGGTCTGGATGTTTGGGAACATGCTTATTACTTACAGTACCAAAACCGTCGTCCTGACTATATTAAAGCATTCTGGAGCGTTGTTAACTGGGATGAAGCAGCGATACGTTATCAGGAAAAAGTGAAATAACTTTCTGAATAATTTGTCTTTTCTGCTATGCCGGCTGATATGACTGCCGGCATTTTTATTGGTTGAATGTTGGTTTATGATGGTGATGTCAGACTGATTTCAATAAGGAAAGTGAATTATGTATTGTCCGCAGGTATATACGGGTAAAATTGAAATATCAGGAAAACTTTCTGCCAGCGCAATTAACAAACGGATGGTTGATGGTAGCCTGCGTCTGACTTCTCTAGGATTAGAAGGTGATGAACAGGCCGAAACCCGTTTCCATGGTGGCCCTGATCGTGCGCTTTGCCATTATCCCCGTGAACACTACGATTTCTGGAAACATCAATTTCCTGATCAGGAAGATTTCTTTATTGCTCCCGCGTTTGGCGAAAATATTTCCACAACGGGGTTGACTGAAGAAAATGTTTGTATCGGTGATATTTTCAGTTGGGGAGAGGCCATGCTTCAGGTAACTCAGCCTCGTTCGCCTTGTTACAAACTCAATTCTCATTCCGGTATTAGTAATTTTTCTGCCATTATGCAGGGGAGTGGCCGCTGTGGTTGGCTTTACCGAATTATTGCAGCGGGAAATGTTAGCCCGGATGAGCCTTTTGTTCTTGTTTCCCGTAATAGTGATGTTTTGGTTAAAGAAGCGGTAGCGATTGCTTTTAATATGCCATTTGATGAAGAGCAATATCGTCGGTTGATGAGTGCCGCTGGGTTATCTGCCAGTTGGAGCCTGACTATGCAAAAGCGGGTGATGTTTGGAAAGATTGAGGATTTTAACCGTAGGTTGTTCGGGAAATAATAAAATGTGCACGTGGTGAACGTGCACATTAGCATTGACATTACTTCCTACTTCCTACTTCCTACTTCCTACTTTCAGATGTTCAATCACCACTCGTTGTTGTTCCTCATTAAGTACCGAACGGCGTCCCATGTGTTTTCCTACTGCTTTAGCTCGTGTAATACCAGAATGAGTGCGCTCTATCAATAAGTCTTGTTTAAACTCTGCCATTGCAGCTATTATCTGCATGGTCACTCTCTCGGCAGAACTGGTCAGATTTACTTCTCCATGACGCTATGAAGTGAAGTTGAACGAAAAATAGGTGGCGCTGGGGAAAAGACACGTCCCCTGCTGTACAAAAAACAGATTTAATTTAGAATTGTCCCCGTTCCCCAAACGGTCCCTAAGTCATGTGAGTGAATTTAAACGATTCCGCCAGTAATACCCGGTTATCCCGAATAATCCTGTTGAGATAGAAACTAAGATGTCCGATATCAATAATCTGCTGCGGGATCCGCAGTTTTTTTCCATGCTGCATAAACAGATGTTGCAGTTTGCCAGCTTGCAGTTGAATGATTTTCATCAGGCGGAAGATGTTGTCCAAGAGGCTCTGGAAGGGGCGATGAAGAATGCCGCTTCTTTTGCCGGACGAGCTGCCTGGAAGAGCTGGGTGTTTACGATCCTGCGCAACAAAATCTCGGACGCCTTGCGTATGCGTTATCGGCACAGCAGCGTGCAACTGACTGATGATGTTGATGAGCAAAATTTCGAAGCGCTGTTTGATGAGTCTGGTCACTGGCCACGAAACGAGCATCCTCAGCGCTGGCATTTACCGGATGAGGCAGCCGAGCAGGAGCAATTTTGGACGGTTTTCGAGCTTTGTCTGACACAGTTGCCAACGCAAAACGCACGGGCGTTTATGATGCGCGAATTTATTGGTCTTGAGACTCAGGAGATCTGTCAGGAGATGGCGCTCTCTGTCAGCAACCTGAATGTGATGCTCTGGCGTGCGCGTATGCGTTTACGAGAATGTTTGTCACAACGCTGGTTTTCCCAGGAGGATTAATATGCTTAGTTGTTACCAAGCTACACGCCTGATGTCTCAGGCGCTAGATGAAAAAATCGTGCTTTCTCAACATGTTCAGCTAATGCTGCATTTGAAAATATGCGACGGGTGCCGAAACTTCAGACAACAGCTTGCCGACCTGCGCACTATCACTTCCGCATTCGCTCGTGGCGAAAATGAGAATCAAAATAAAGTAACGTAGGGAGGATCAGGTACGATGGCGGTAAATCAGGCGATCAAGCGAAAACCTCCCACCGCCATAAGTCACCAGATACAACTGAGCCGTCAGCCAGGTAGCGTGAACAGGCCAGGCATCCGGATAAACAAATATCTGAATCACCAGCGTCATCACCATTAATGCTAGCGCGGAGAAACGTGTCGCTAATCCGACAATCAGCAGCAGCGGAAACAAGTGTTCTGCGGTCGCGGCCATGACGGCAGCAACATCGGGTGGCAGCAGAGGAAGTTTGTACTCGCTGGTAAAGAGTGACACGGAGCTATCGGTAACGCGCGGAATCCCTAATTGCCAGGGTGTGCGTGTCTCCAGAATATCTATGTTTAATCCCACCACTTTGCTTTGACCTGACAGCCAGAATGTTGCGGCAAGGCTAATGCGCGCCAGAAGGGGAATAACACTTTCCTGCGCAATGTGTTGTCCTTTTAACGCTAACATTTTGAGTAATGCCATTTTAGCGCTCCGTGTTGCTGTATAGAGAAAGGATCAGTCCATAGTGCTGCATGCGTTGTAAAACCGACTGAGGTTCAAAAGTTGCATCCTCTCCGGCGGCGATCTCTAAGGCTTCGGTAAGACATCGACCGGACTGGAGCATGGTAATAAACTGCATTTCCGCACGGCTGAGCAACATTATTCGTACGTCGTCGTCAACGCGGCACAGTAGCATATGTTCCGGCTGGAATGGGTTCAGCAGCATCTCGTTTTCACTTTGTTGGTGTGAGGCCCATAGGCTGAAGACGGCATAATCCGAACTGAAGAGCCGTACCGAAGGATGGAGCACCATCAGCAACTGTGCGGGATCGTCAACGGGGGCCGCTTCTGCCGTCTGTTCGGCAGGGTCTGCTGCATGCAGTGATTCGATAAACAACATTTCCAGCCGGGTGAGATCGCTCAGCCAAGGCCAGTCTGCCAACGGCTGAAATGTCGCAATCCAGTCCGGCAATTGTGCGCCATAGTTTGCCAAAACAGGAGAGGGTGGCGGTTGTTGACGTATAAACTCCGCCGCCATCGCACGAAAAAAGCACTCTCCGAGCTGGGCGAGAAGGACAGGGCAGTTTTCGGCCAGTGCGTCGATCAGAGACGCCATGACATTATTACGATAAACCGCAAAACGTACCGCTGGATCGCTATCGTTCCAGACTGTCAGTCCCTCTGGTACTGTGAGGTCGGGGTCAAGAAGTGCTTGATACAGTTGTTGTTGCATTTTTCGTGCTCTCCGTAATGTAACGCTGGGCATGGCCGGCTTCGTTTAGTAACACGTCTAATGGTGGGATATTGCTGTCCCATTCGATCAGGGTGGCGATCGGCCCTGTTTCACTCAGGGTCTCGTTATAAAGATCCCAGACAGGCTCGGTCACATGACTGTCGTGTGAATCAATCAACAGCAGGTCGTTTGCCCCATCGCGGCTTTCCGTATAGCCTGCCAGATGAATTTCACCGACACGGTGAAGTGGCAGTTCGAATAGCATCTGCTGTGGACAGCGATTATGGTTGACGCCACTAATATAGAGATTGTTCACATCCAGCAGTAGTCCGCATCCGGTGCGGCGTATCACCTCGGAGATAAAGTCAGTCTCGCTCATGGTTGAGGCACTGAACTCGATGTAAGTAGATGGGTTTTCCAGCAGAATGGGGCGACGCAGCGCATTTTGTACCTGATCGATGTGTTCGCAGACCCGCGTCAGCGTGACGTCGGTATAAGGCAGCGGTAGCAGATCATTGAGAAATAGATCGTTGTGCGTCGACCAGGCAAGGTGTTCAGAAAAAACGGCTGGCTGGTAGCGTTCAACCAGCGCAGCAACACGTTGTAAATAAGTCTGATTCAGAGGACTTTCTCCTCCGATGGACATGCCCACACCATGAATAGAGAGCGGATAATCTTGGCGAATGGCGGTTAGTGCTTGATGAAACGGACCTCCCACAACCAAATAATTTTCCGCGTGAATTTCAAAAAAACCAATGTCGGGTTTATCGCGCAGGATAGCGCGAAAATGCTCCGGCTTTAACCCGATCCCTGCTCTGGTCGGAAGCCTATTTAGCATGAGACAGTCAGGAGCATCACGAGAGACGCTATGTGAGGGTAAAGAAATTGTCATCGTATGAGCTCCTGCCTGATGCCAGAATTACGCTTCTTTAAATGCGTCCAGTTGACCAAAACCAGTTGGGGAGGTCGGAGACTTCATTTTTACGCAGGAACCCGCCGGTACCATTTTCCAGGCATTACCCTGATAATCCTTTTTTGAGGTACCAGCACAGGTGGTGCCTGCACCTGCTTTACAGTCGTTTTTCCCTTTCAGAGAAACGCCATAGCATTTCTCCATTTTGCTGCCGGAATCCGCCATTGCTGAAGTGCCTACCGTAATCAGTGCGCTGCCTAAAGCCAAGGCCAGTAATGCTTTTGTCGTTTGTTTAGTCATAGAACGTTCCTTTTATATTGGTGTAGAAGGTGAATTACTGCTTCGCTGAAACGAGCATTTGCTTCACTCGATTAGTCGCACCGCACATCAATTTCTTACAGTGAATATGAGAAAAAAATGATTTTTTATAGTTAACTGATTTTTAATGACTTATTTTTGTGAATCAGATATTGGTCTGTACAAGAAAAGTGATGGAATGCTCACATCCACAGCCGTATGTCAGGGCTGTGTCGACAGGATAGGCTGGTAACCCTCTCGCTAGCCGAATTTTTCCCTACCGAACGACGGTCAGCGAGATCGTTTAAGGTGGACTGATTGCTTACTGTCTTAAATGGAAGAAGCCGTCACTGAAAGTTTTCTACTCAGAAGAAGATTTTTCAATGACGGCTTAAACAGAATTTGGGTTATATTAGCTTAGTAGAACTCAACAAGGGATTTTACGGCAGTGGTTTCAGACACCTTTAACTTAGCTTTGTTGAAGGTGGTGATTTTTACGTTGGTAGTGTATTTGGTACTCAAAATTATGAATCTCATTCTAATGTTAAATTAAATTCTTTTTATATCATGAAGAATGAAGTTACTTATTCAGAATATAAAGAGGTATATGAATGGGCTATATTAAATAGCGTTTCATAATTCTGCTACACATGGCCTTCTTCAACCCATTGTTATATATGGAATTATGAGTGGTATAAGATGTAGTGCTATTTTAGAATCTTATTTAAATGGTTATGATTTTGATGATGGATGTAATGGGGAATATTATGAAGATTGTCTTTCCCCTGAACAGGATGAAGGCAGGCACCCTGTGACGAATATTAAATGGCTAGATACCGTTCTTTTTTCAAATGCATTAAGTGAGAAATTAAAACTCACTCCAGTATATTTTCAAAAAGGAAATAAAATTATTAGAAAAAAAGACAAAAGCTTAGAGGTTTTTATAAATACAAAGGCTAATGGCTATCGTTTACCTACCTTAAACGAATGGCATGTTGCAGCAAGGGGGCTGAGGAATCCCCAGAAAATAGACAGGCATAGCGTTGTGTGATCTACTGATTGTTCCACCAAGTCAATAAGGTCACTGCTATGCCTGCACGTAAAGTATGTCACAACTTCTTCAAAGATGCCTTAGCACCGTTTCATAAATATCGCCAGAATGCATTAATCGATGCCACTATGGCTTTGATTAATGGCGCTTCTCTTACGCTAACCAGTATTGGACGTTTTTTGCCCGGACAGGCTCAGGTCAAAAACAAGATAAAAAGGGTTGATCGCCTGTTAGGAAACACCGCTCTTCACAACGATATTCCTGCGATTTTTAATAATATTACTGCCATGATAACTCGTCAGTTGCCTCTTTGTGTTATTGCTGTGGACTGGAGCGGTTATCCATCGCAGGAGTATCATGTGCTTCGTGCCAGCCTTCTTTGCGACGGTCGGGCAATTCCGTTATTGAGTTGGGTTGTATCCTCGGAAAAACAAAATAACACCTTAATACAAAATCAGTTTCTTGATTCCCTCGCTAAAGCCGTCTCTTCCGATGCCAGAGTCATCATCGTCACAGACGCAGGATTTAAGAGTCCATGGTTTCGACATATTGCCTCATTAGGCTGGGATTTTATTGGGCGGATCAGGAATAACGTTCAATTTCACCTGGCAGATAGTCCTGAAATATGGCTGAAACTCTCTGACTGTCCCGGAACAATAACGCCGAAATACATGGGGGCGGGAACGCTGGTCAAAGAAAAGAAAAACCGTATTAATGGTCATTTTTATACATACAAGAAATTACCTAAAGGGCGGAAAAGTAAACGTTCAAAAGGCAGGCCAATGTATACTAAAACAGACAACGAGTATCGGCAGTCAGCAAAAGAAGCCTGGCTTATTTTCAGTAGTATAGATGATTTAAAGCCACGGGAGATCATCAAGTTAGACAGTCGTCGCATGCAGATAGAGCAAAACTTCCGCGATGAAAAAAGTGAGCGTTTCGGATTTGGTCTTCGTGCCAGCCACAGTCGCTCTGCGGGTAGAATGCGGGTACTGAGCTTACTGGCAACCCTGAGCACAATCGTCCTGTGGCTGATTGGTTATCACGTGGAGAATAAGGGATTACATCTGAGATATCAGGCCAACAGTATCAAATCACGGCGGGTCATCTCATATCTGACGTTAGCGGAGAACGTCTTACGACACTCCCCACTGATTTTAAAGCAAATATCACTGAATGATGCTCTTAACCACTTAACAAGAATCTACCGAAATATGGTGCTGGTTTATTAGCACCGATTTGTGGGGATCCCTCAGAGCAAGGGGGGGAAAACCTGCCTTACGATTAGGAAGATATGGATACTATCCGACATTCCGCACCGCATTCATAATTTGTTGTTTTAATTAAGAATTAATAAATGCATAAATTTTATACAAACGATTTTAAATCAGTATATTACAGATATAGCTGCGGAATGACAGTACTATCACTCTGGGAGCAATGATTCTAAGAAGGTGGCGTGGTATCCAGAGTTTAATACAAGTAATTTTGGAACACAGGTTGTAGGTAAATTATCTCCAAACGACTTAGGTTTATACGATATGAGTGGAAATGTTTCTGAATGGGTCTATGATAGTTATGAGCTTGGTAAAGTTAAATTGTATTATTTTTGTGGTGGAAGTTATCTTTCCCATTCAAACAGCTTGTCCAATTGTGATAACCATAGTTCAGGATACGTGATGCCAGATGTTGGGTTTAGATTAGTTAGGAGTTATTTAAATGAAAAGTAAATTTTACCTCTTGGATTCACATAATAAGCGAAACGTACACCGTTCCCAGAATCGGGTTGAGCCTTATCACCAGTTACGATCAGCCGTTGCCAGAGTGGGTGGAAAGAAGGAATTAACCGGAAAAACTGACATTGAAATCGAAATCAGCAACCAGTGCGGCCGATTGATCGCCAATGCGATCATTTATTACAACTCGGCCATCCTGTCACGATTGCAGCAGAAGTTTGAAGCACAGGGTAATACCAAAGCGCTTGAAGTGCTCATCCGGATATCACCGGTAGCTTGGTGGCACATTTTGCTGAAATGGCCATTACACTTTTCAAAGCAGCAATAAACTCATTGATCTGGATGAGCTTATCGCAGATCTGAAGTTAGGGTGATGGAAAAATCTGGGATTCTGGCTTACTTCCCCTATTAAAGCACAGCAGGGTCAAGAAAGACTATACGTTGAAGCATTGTTCACTTTTCTGAAATATACTTTTTCGAATAACCGCTCGCGGTTTACACATTATGGGATTAGAGTCATCATAACTAATAAGACAATGCTGGGAATCCATCATTTTTTCCGAAACTTCATCTAAAAAACAGTATAAGCTATCACTCAAGTTGCCGGATTCATAAGGGGATATAACATAGTCATAAACAGATAATACTAAGTTATTAATCATTGCTAAATCATTAATAAGAATTCGAGCTACTTCCTTTAATACATCATTATGGTCATCAACGTTATTAATGCCACGGTACATATTAAAATCCAGTTCTCCTTTTCTCAATCTATTCCAGACCAAATAGACAGGTTGGGAGTGTGTTTTATCGACATCAAAAAAATTAAAGCGTTCAGAAATACCATTATAGTCAAGTATTGCTTGGTTTATGGACGGATCACCCAAAATCCACTCTTTTCTATCAAAGCACCAATATTCAATCAATATTTGTTCAGGAAATATATCTTCGATAAAGTAAGTGCAATATGCATACCTCATTCTCGATGGAATTTTTTTATACCGCATAATATCAAGTGCAACAATTGATATGGTCAAGCAGTGACCGATCAGCTTATTTTCAAAAGAAATCGGACTCATTAGTGACGTAACATCAGCTTGATACAATCTCTCAAGTATAATATTAGGTTGACTTATATCAATATCTCGATATCTTTCAGGGCTTATCCGATATTTATTTATACCTTTATAATGCTCTACTATATTTCTTGCAGTTTTAAATATCTCATCGAGAGAATCCGGAATTTCTTCATAAAAATAATCATAATTGGTTTTCAATCGATTAGTATATAATCTTTTAATATGTTCAGATATCAAAATTATCACCTTATTTATAAAACAATTTCTTAACGAACAATAAAATGTAGCCTTGGATTCACATATTAAGATGCTGCAATGGTTCGAGTCGCCGTAAACACCATAAAAGCGGTAAAGATTACCAAGGAGGGTAACAATTACGCGGATTCAAGCTCAGCGATAAGTGTCTGGAAAGATGGTCGTTCGAAGAGTTCATGTAACTCTAAGTTGGGGTAAAGGTCGAGCATATCGATATGAAGAGAGATAGCTTGCATGGACGTTAACCCTTGTTCAAAAAAGTTGTCGTCCTTTGACATCAGAGTGATATCCAAGTATCGACCCAAGATCTTACCCGCCGGATGGGAAGAGAGTTCGGGGCACAGCCCCGCAGGAGCAGTGTCGACGCCTGATGCGGGTTTCGTCAGTTGCACTAAGCTCATCGCTTCAAGCGTGTTTGAGTCCACTTTACCGCTCAGTGTGTAAGGCAGTTTTGGGGTAGTGAAAATATGATGAGGGATCAAGTAGTAGCTCAATTTAGACTCTAGCTCTGACCTTAGCATCGTCTCCGTTATATGAGAGCATTCAACCCATCCGATCAATTTTGAAGAGTCTAAACTTTCGTCATTAATTTGAATTACAGCGGAGCCAGTGACACCCTCTATCGATTCAAAGGCATCCGTTATTTCACTAGGTTCAATTCGATGTCCATTATTCTTAATGAATCCCCCATCCCTATGGAGAAAATTGACAATTCCCTCATCATCAACATACCCAATGTCATCTGTATCGTATAGCGTTTGGATCTGCCCGCCGATGCACACCTCAATGAATTTTCTCGCTGTAAGTTCAGGGTTATTAAAATAGCCCATAGACAAACCGTCTCCACCAATATGAATGCGTCCCAACTCTCCTGATTTACACATTTGTTGCTGCTCATTCAATACTAACAGCTGGGTATGACGTATCGGTTGCCCAATACGCATATCACCAGCTTGTTTAATTACATGCGCGCTGGACCATACCGTTGTTTCTGTCGGACCATAGACGTTGCACAGCCAGTCACTTTTTTCAAATAGTAAAGAGGACAATTGTTGCGACAACGCTTCTCCCCCTACCAGAACGTTTTGGAAGCGCCAACTCTTATCCAGATAAGCCAGAAGCCCTTTAAACATAGAAGGCGTGGCTTGATAGACTGAAGGAGACCAGTGTATCAATTGACTCGCCACCTGCTGCGGTGAAGCAATCTGGTTATCCGCCAGTAAGATCAACGTCCCGCCGCTAGACAGAGGGGCCGCATATTCCAGGAAGAAAATATCAAATGAGATTGAGGTTGAAGATAACCAAGTGTGTTCTGGCTTAGATTCCAGCAACGAGCAAAAATACTCAATTAAGTTGGAACACCCAACATGACTGACCATCACTCCTTTAGGCTCTCCTGTCGAGCCTGACGTATAGATACGGTAGGCCTCTTTAGATGGACGCGCCATCGTTTCTCCATCAAACTGCGAGCCAGCATTCAGGATCTCAGTAACACAATACGTTTTCTGACATGCACTCTTCTGCACATTACTGATGTACAAATAACGAGATTGAGAGAGGATGTGGTTTATTTTCTCTTTGGCCGTTCTGGGATCAACGGGGATATAAGGTATACCAAGATAATGACACGCCAAAATTGTTGCTATGAGCGACTCATTTCTCTGCAAACAGAGCACTATACCCTCCACATCGTCACTCATTGCAGTATGAATACCCACAGCAATACGTTTTGCCATTTGATGCAGCTGAGAATAGGTCATTGAATGGTTTGCTGTAATGAGTGCAATGTTGTTAGGCAACATTTCCGCAGAGGACTCAAATTTTTGAATAAATGTAGAATTCATCATCCCTCCGTTCAGTTTTGGCTTTCTGGATTTAGTAAATAATTGTTTATATTGGACAGAAACATCGACATAAAACTCGCCACAATCTCCTTGGGATAATTCGTCTGGTTGAACATCATTTCGATGGCTAACCCCTCCTGTTCTGGCACCAGGTTGACCGTTAAATTGCAATAGACTGGTTGATATCGAGTGGCATACTCAGGAATAGAGAATTTTCGGTATCTTAAGAGGTTCCCTCTATTTTGGTTCTGATACATAAAGAGAATGTCATACAGTCCTTGACCTTGACTTGTAGCTAATGACGAAATCACATCTAGCGGCACATGAGCATGAGGCATACAGGTTTTTAATGCTCGGTCAGTCTCACTTAGGATCGCGCGAATCGGTCCCGTTCCACAATTCACTACAACAGGAATATTATTAATTCGACAGTCAATGGCTTCTCTATCTGATTCTGTTCTGTTGGCGAGTGTCGTGCCCGTACATACAACAGAGGTATCCAGGAAATTTGCCAGCGTAGAATTGAATAAAGCGTAATAGACGACGAACGGCGTGACTCTATGACTACGCGCCACATTCTGAACCCTAACAACCAGATCAGAAGAAAGTTGGGAGACAAGAAGACCAGGTGCCAATCCCTTTGAACCTGCTGAAATTTTAGAGCCACTCGATAACACCGTGCGTGGGACATGACTCAGCGTATCTCGCCAGAATGAACGACTGCTATCCGAAATCTCCGGATCCGCTTGCTGGGGGATATATATCCTGTTCAGTGCTGAGCTCCCCTCACTAACAGCGGATAATGCGTTCAGTAAATTATGCAGACCCATCCCATCTATCGCAATATGGTGAAAGTTGAGGGTGAGGAATGTCTGTCCGTTGTGCGTCAGAGTCGTCACACGGCACAAAGCCCCACTTTCCAAATCAAATCGTTGTTCAAACGCTGCCTTTAAAGACGCTTCCAGCGAACTTTCCAGCGTCAGCTCGACCGCAGTCATTTCAATCAACTGCGCTCGTCTGGTCGCCAACGTAAGCCCCTCTCTCGTTATTTTGTATTGCTGGCTGAACTGAGGTAACTGCGTAAGTATCTCATGTAAAGTTTGCGTGAACCGCTCTGTTGGGAAGCCCTTTGGGATCTCAAAGCACAAAGGTACATTGTATTGGCTCGCCTCACTGCGCTGTAGTTTTTCCAACAAATAAAATCGTTGCTGATATGGGGAAAGCAATCCATCCTGACGCGTACGATTATTCGCCTGTTGGCTATCCGCTTCTTGCCCTGTCTTTGACGACTGTGCTGTGACTATGGCACTGGCTAATGCTTCGGGAGTCGAATAGTCATAGATGCTTTTTGAGGTCACTTCAATGCCAAGCTCAGATTTAAATAAGGCGATGAGCTCAACTGCAGTAACAGAGTCGCCGTAAAGATCGAAGTAGTCACTGTCCGGGCTGACCTCACTTTCCCCGAGAACCTGCTTATAGAAGGACAGTATATAGGGTAATAAGGACGCTTTGGTCAACACGTTCTGTTGAATGCTGTCTTTCTCCTTAACTTGGTTGCTGACATGGGAGGAGTCGTCCGGGCTTTTGGTCTGAGTAAAGAACGAGTAGATGCTGTTCTGAGCCCCCTTGTTATCAGCCTTCTTAGGCTTCATAGGATGTCCAGTGTTATAGCCCTCAATAACAAGATGGGCATTCGTGCCCCCAACCCCCATAGAGCTGATTGCCGCGATGGCTGGCTTATCTGGATCTAAGGGAACATTGTCCGCTGTATACAACAGATTATGTTGCACCGTATCGCTAAGCAGTTCATTAAGTTGCGTCAAATTTGACGTCCCTGGGTAGATACCTTGCTTAAGCGACAGGACTGACTTGATCATGGAAGCGATCCCCGACGCCCAAAAGAGATGCCCGATATTGCCTTTGACAGAACCAATAACCACCGGAGATAAAGCGTGATCTACCCCATAACTGTCCATTAATTGACTGATGGCCTGAACTTCCAGCGGATCGCCCACTATCGTCCCCGTGGCGTGACACTCGATGAACTGTAGGTTGCGAGGGTTTATCTTGGAAGAGCGATACACTTGAGCAAGCAGTTGGTGTTGACCATTCACAGAGGGAGCGGCGTAGCTGGTTTTTTTGGACCCATCATTGTTGCTCAACGCATTGGAGATAACCGCGTGGATATTATCCCCATTATTTTCGGCATCCTGAAGGCGCCTAAGGATAACCACGCCTCCCCCATCCGCAGAGACAGTACCATCTGCATGATTATCAAATGGTCGACACACACCCGTTTTTGAATAGATCGATCCAGGTTCATACTTATATCCGACTTCTAAAGGATAGGAGATATGTACTCCGCCGCAAATTACGGTATCACAACGTTTTGTTTGCAGCATCCAACAGGCTTCAACAATGGCTGTCAGTGAAGACGAGCACGCCGATTGTAAATTGAAACACGGTCCCTGAAAGTTAAATATATGGGCAGCGCGAGTGGCCATGAAGTCCGTGCCCTTGTTCAGATTCAGGAGTAGGTCATTGGGCGGCTCGGTGAGCCCTTTGGTTACGTTTATTTGCAATTGATCATGGTAAGTATGGTTGCTGCCTTGTGTAGCAATTACCGCGACAGTACCTAACGCGCCACGATCGAGGTGATCGCCGTCAATAAGTGCCGAGTCTATCAGTTCAATGAATTTTCTTATTTGGGGGTCCATAACCATCGCTTCCTTTTCTGAAAGCCGATAGCGATGAGCATCGAATGTTTCCGGATCGGGACATCTTCCCTTAGATCTCACGTGCCCTTCTTCATCGGTATATGCATGGTATGACACTCGACCGCTGCAAAGATTATCCCAAAATTCGTTGTAATCTCTGGCCTCTGGAAATAGTCCTGACATACCTGTAACTGCAATTTTATGTTCCATCATTCCCCCTAAGCTGTAACCATATCGAAGACAATTGCCTCTGAGATAACTGAATTGAGTTTCTCATTGATAAACGCTTGATGATGTGTGTTGATTTGATAAGCGTCCCGATCTTGTTTTGAATCAAATTCCATTACAAAGGCGTACTGATAACCCTGATTATTGAGGTTGTCACTGTCATTGAGACCATAGCTGTACTTTTTTATCTCGGGTATCTTGGCTTTTAATTCACCCAGCTGACGAAGCAAGTCCAGTGCATCAGTTGTTGACAGCGACGCACTAAACTTAAATAAAATGATATGTTTATACATATTGATATAAGAATCCTCGAATACAGTTTGACACTTCATTGATATTTGAATCTGCAACCAGCCCGACATGGTCAGTGTGAATATTGCGAACCGTCATCAATTCATTTACTTGCCAGTTATTGTGGTTCCTTTTCAACGACTCAAATGTTGCCGAAACCTTGTCATTCTCTATCTTTGTTAGAGAACGTGTTGCGACAACATTAAGTATTGGCAAATTGATCTCTGGATCTTGAAAGTCCTTGACCATACGCCTTTCTATTTCAAATATTGTTTTGAGATTTTCTCTCGCTCTGTCGTCACAGCTAAGCGTGTTAGAAAAGTGGTCCAGGGCCATGAAATATGACAGATTCTCATCCGAAAACAGTGGCGCGCTGCAAGGGGAATATTTGACAGAATCTAATAAGATATTGCCCTTTACTGGTAGTTTTCCCGTCAAGAGAGCGGTGATTTTCCTGGCCAATAACCCGCCCAATGACCAGCCTCCAATAAAGATTGGAGTCGTCTTATCTGTTACGTGCCCCAAAATGTCGTCCGCATAGATGGCAGCGAGTTTATCTATCGAAACCACTTTGTTTTTGTTGTATAAATTATATGAATCTATCCCTATCACTTCGGTTACATCAGAAATATTCTTCGACAGATTTTTGTACATTTCCACTCCTGAAATAGAAGCGTGGATCAAGATAAGCGTGGCTCGTTTGGCGGGGTCAGGAAAAAATAAAGGTTTCACTAACGAAAACTGCTTTGTTCTGCTTGTTAGCCTTTGAAGTTCTTGCAGTTGTGCAGAGAAGACGTCAAATTTTTCCACCCAATCTAAAGTCAAAGTGAGGTCAAAAGCAGCGTTAATGTCCGTGACCAACGAAAGTGCTAGTATCGAGTGACCGCCCAGATCTGAAAAACTGTCTTCCTCTTCAACATCGTTCAACATCAAGTTATCAAGCCAAATGGTGCGTAAGATTTCATGACGAACAGCCGGTTCAGATCGGGCGCTGTCCCTTTTTTCAAGTTCGGCGTTCTCCTGCATCATTGCGTGGGACTCGACTTTCACGACAGAATCAGGATCGATTTCGCTTGCTTCAATTAACACTGCTTTTCCAACGTACTCGTTCAGACAAATTGGCCAATGGTGACTGGCAATACCTAAGCGAATTGAGTCTGCGATTTGCTCATGGAGTTCGGAGAGAGATTCAACAGAAAACTTCACCATACACGCTTTCCCCATCGAACGTCTCGCTAAGGTGTAGGTCACATCTTCTAGTGACAGATGATCTCTTTTTATTTCCGCTTGCAACTGGCGCAGCAACGTTTTCAGGCGCTCGTCATTCTCTGCGCCAATCAGCACTTCCACTGGCTCCGATGTCGTCGGCAGCACCGATAAACGAAACTCTTCACTACGAATCACTATGGCGCAATTCGTCCCACCGATACCCAATGAGTTAACTATCCCCGTTAAGTTATTTTTTTCATGGACTTTCGTTGGAATATAGAAGGGGGATAGCTCCAAATTCAAGTTCGGATTGAGTGTTGAGAAATTGGCCGCAGGGTACAGCTTGCTGTTCCACACTTGCAGCACCGACTTTAATAGACCCGCATGACCCGCTGCGACGTCAAGATGCCCAACATTGGCTTTAACCGAAGACAATGCAATTCTGTTAATCTCTAATCCACTATTTTCAAAGGCTTTTTTCAACGCTGCGGTTTCTAACACATCACCGATTTTGGTGCCCGAGCCATGCCCTTCGACAAAATCTATTTCATGGACATCCAATGCAGATTTCGCCAGTACATTTTGAATGTTTCTTGCAATACCCTTAATGGAGGGCGCCATATAACTAGACTTAGCCCGACCATCATTATTAATACTACTCGCCGACAACACGCCGAAAATGGTGTCTTTATCATTGCGCGCTTTGTCGAGTGCCTTGAGGACAAACACCACGCAGCCAAACCCCGGAACCATGCCATCAGCACTGCTAGAGTAGGATGCCAGCACGCCGCTTTGCGATAGGTTCATACCTGGCTGATACTGATAACCTGAATGGAGTGGGTAAGGGAGGCAGGCGCCACCGGCGATAGCCATGTCACAATCACCACTTGCGATCCCTTGCATTGCCATATGGATAGAAAGCAAACCACTCGAACATGCCGATTGGATGCCTACTGCCGGTCCTTTCAGATCAAATAAATAAGCACAACGCAACGATTGCTGCTCTTTGTTCGCGCCAATCTCTATCTCGAAGGGATCATATTTATCCAACGCTAATTCGCTGTCAGCGAGATAGGAAGGGTAATGACTGTCAGAAGATGAGGAATAGACACCAACAGTCTGCTCACAGCGCTTCGGGTTATAACCTGCCTGTTCTAAAGCCCGCCATGCACATTGAATGAACATCCGCTGCTGAGGATCTATTACATAGCTATCGCGAAGGGAAATGCCAAATAACTCGTAATCAAATTGATCAGCGTCGGTCAAATAGCCCGCCCGGCTGACCCAACCGTCGCGGTCGTTAGGGGTATAGGAAGGAAAGGTAAGAGCATCTTGACCTGACTCCAACAACGCTTCTAATTCTAAAATGTTACCTGCACCAGGAAGGCGAAAGGAGAAGCCAGTAATTGCTATATCCATTTTCTTTTTACCTATGTAATAGGCATGAAGGGAGATCTCCATGCCCAGATTTTGGGGGTTATGCTGAGAGCTGATTTAGCCAAATATTGCTGTATATTTCGTCATCAACCATGAACCACAATTCGGCAACTTTTCCGTCAACAAATCGTTTCTCCACCATAATTTCAATGTCACGAGCCCGTTCTTCACCTTTCAATGTCGCCTGACGATTCAAACGTGCATAGGTACGGTCCCCGACGGCAAAGAGCGACTCAATCGAGGTTGAAATCGATGTGTGCTTTTCGACAAACTCCGCCATCCCACCTTTCATTTGTTCAACGAGCAGTGTTTTACCTTTTAAATGACACTTTGCATCATCATGGTAGTAATTATTGACCACTGGACAGTTGCCAGTATCAAACACATCCGTGTACAGGGATTTCACGATTTCAATGTTTTTCAATTCAATTTCATTATAGTTGTGCATAATGTGACTCCTTTTATCAGTTGATTGTTTTTGCTATTTACTCGTCTCGGACGTATAGAAATAGGCATTTATTTTTTTGATAGATGAAATAGCTTTTGTAACGTCAATCCACACGCTCATAGGTGAAGTAATAAATATCTTGCGTTCATTGTCTGAGAAGAATATGCCGACGACAAAAGTCACTAAATCACTGGTTAGCGAAAGGAAGTGATATCGTTATTCGAAGGTCTAAAGGTTGATGTGAGTAACTCATGAAATATAGAACTGGCTTCTGGCTATTTTTATTTTTTAGACATAACCAAATTTTCTACTTCTTCCAATGTCCCTGAAGAGTAAAGGTCAAGTAAGGTAATTTTTATATCAAATGATTTACTTAGGTTATGACTTAATGTGAGCATTGATAGAGAATCAAATCCAATATCAAATAAGCCGATGCTACGATGATTAATACATTTCCCTAGTATCTCTTCGGCGATACTTTTTACCGAATTGCTAGTAGATCTATTTTGACGATTTTCCAATATCTTGATGGTATTATTGATTAAATACTTTGTGTCAACTTTATTATTTTTACTGAGTGGCCATTCATTATTTTCGATAAAAAAGTCGGGGATGGCATAGGCTCTCAGTTGAGAACGCGCTCGTGATATCAGAGACTCTAATTCAAACTCTTTATTTTTGCTCTCTATCAAGGCAACAAGGTGCTCTTGCCACATAAAGCATAACGCTTTAACTATCAGCTCATCATTCTCCAGATTTTTCTCAATATCATCGAGTTCTACTCGATGCCCATTTAACTTAACCTGGCGGTCCTGCCGACCTAAAAAGTAAAATTCACCATTCTCCGTATATTCCACGACATCACCCGTATCGTAATATCGGGTGTTGCCGATGGTACAGAACGCCTTATTTGTTTCGGTAGGATTATTATGATAGCCGGCAGAGAGTCCCTTTCCAGAGACATACAGATGACCCACTCCAGTTTTAAGATAATGCCCAGTATCTTCGTCGTACAGTAAGTAGTCGACACCTTGTACAAGTTTTCCAATTGGAAGGCGTTTCTCTTCTCTTATATTGCTGAGTTTTAACTCAGATATCGTCGTGAACACTGTGTTTTCGGTGGGGCCATAAGCATGGTAGAGCTTTGTAAAAGATGTACTTTCAAGAAATGCAACCGCGGCTTGGTGGTCGACTCTATCCCCGCCAGTAATCAGGTGTTTGAGCTTAGTCAACGCCCTACAGTAACCTGACAACATGTGATTCCTAAACAAGCCAGCTGTCATCCACATGCAAGATATATTATATCGTTCAATGAATTGGACAAGCATCTCTTCGTCAAGCACTGTCATTTTGTCCAACAAAACTAGAGTACCACCTGCTAATAAGGGGCTAAAAATTTCAAACGTTGAAGCATCGAATGATAACGAGGAGTAGGATGCAACGACATCTTCATCACTGAGCGAGATGAACGAAGGACGATACAGCAAATTAAACACGGAGTTAGACCTTACCAACACACCTTTTGGTTTGCCAGTGGAGCCTGAAGTATACATTATCGACATCACTCCCTCATCGCCTAAGCACCTAGGCAAATCCGTGTGATCATGGTGCTCTATAGTTTGCAAAAAGAGTTCACCAGTTTCCAGACATACGTCATTGATTATACGAATCTTAGCAAAGTTATCTGTGATATTTTTTAAAAATGAATCGGGCCGATCATTATCGACAGGAATAAAAGTTACATCACAATCAATTGCTGACAAAATAAGAATTATTGCTTTCAGCCTATCATCGACATTTATCAGAACTGTCGTATCACTACGTGCTATGGCCTTTTTACAAATTTTGATTAATTTATTCAACTCGCTATATGAATATACCACTCCATTCGATACGATGGCAGTTTTCCTTGCATAACGCTCTCTTACAGCACGAAGTGCATCCTTTAGGTTAGCATCTTTCATTAAGTTTCCCTTTATTTAACTTACAATAAATTTAAAATCAATCAAAACAATCACCTGATTAAAAATTATATCGAAGCATAATAAGCCAGAAAAATCACAAACAGCTTAAGTTTTAAATACTCTGTAAGGTATATTTAAACGTAAAAGTGATCCAAATGATTTTTAGATTACTATGTGATAACAACAATTATGCCGGGCACTGCATAATTGGCGAAGCATTAGAGCAACACCATTAAGATAATAAAAACTACTGTATTTTTAGAGTAATAAACTTACTAGAGGGTAAAGTTTTATTTGAGGATTCGATTTTTTCATTTGCTATTGATTGAATTTTACTTCTATCCAATTTCGAATTTCGAAGCCTTGGCAATGACTTGAAAACTAAAAAAATATTAGGAACCATGTATTTTGGTAACAATTTTTCTAAATTAATGAAACATTCATTCGGGTCTACTATCGAATTTTCCTCGTATGATAGAACTAAGTAATCTTTACTATTGGTGCTGTATTTATGCAAAAATATATTACCAACATTAAGTAATTTCTTTATGTTCATTTCAACGTCTTGAAGGTGTACCCTGAATCCATTTAGTTTGACTTCATCATCTGATCTACCTATAAAGTAGAAGATACCATCATCGCTAACCTTAACAATATCATTTGTATCATAGTATTTAACACCATTGTGAAAAATAAATGGATCATCACATTGCGAATGATTTATGTACCCCTTCATTATTTGATTTCCTGAGATTAAAAGCTTCCCTTCTCCAAATTTTGAATATCCATAACTTGTTTCTAAAATATATTCTAATCCTCTAAAGGGCTTGCCAATACTTATATCTCTAGTCATATTATCGCTAGTAATTTCGGAGGAGAAGCAGCACATAGTACCTTCTGTAGGACCATATGCATTTATGACTTTAAGCTGAGGAATGTTTTCCAATAAAGTTTTAATCGATTGTTCATTGGGTTTTTCAGCACCAAGTAAAATTAGATTTAACGATTTGAATTGATTAAATACCCCACCCTCACTGAGTTGTGGGAGCAAAATTTTTAGTACAGACGGGACACAACTAAATCTAGTTATATTATATCTTTCAATAATGTTAGCGAAAATACTGGGTATAAATGGTGGTTTATATAAATATACAGAATGCTCATATAGTGGAGGTAGAATACTATCCAAAATGGTCATGTCAAAATACAAAGGACCAATAGATAAATATTTCTCAGGTTTTTCACTTACGTATTGAGGATATAATGCGTCTATGAATGAATTGAAGTTATCATGAGTAATTTGAACGCCTTTTGGCTTACCTGTAGATCCAGATGTAAAAATAATATACGCGACAGTATCAGTGTAATCCGTGATTAAGCTATCTTCATAGTATATATCATGTTCTAGCGGAGAAATAAATTCCCCATTAGAGACTATACAATCTTTATGAATTAACAGATCTTCTCGAAATGAACTTTCATCACCAATATAAAAATTATCAGCTACAATTAAATCAGGATTAACATCTGATATTATCATTGATAGCCTGTTTGATGGTATATTATTATCCAGAGGGCAAAAAGCCACTCCTTTTAATAAACATGCATAAAAAAGCGAAAACTCTGAAAACGCCTTATCCATAAATGATATTACTTTTTTCCCTTTGGTAATTCCTTTAAAATCAAAGTAATTTAATATGGATTTTATTTCCGAATAAATATCTGAAAATGTTTTTCCATTGTTATGATCGTAATAAGCCACGTTATGATTATTTTCAAAACGTTTTATCATTAATATTAAATTGTTTTTTTTCATTTTTATCTTATTTATTTATAGAACTATGAACCCAAGAAACAATCGAATCAAATGTATCTAAGTATTTCTCATCTTCTATTTTACTACCAAAATTCAAATTGTAATCTGTGTTAATTTTGTGTATGAATCGAAGAATATCAACTGAATCTAGATGGCTTTTTAGTTTTGTATCTCCTGAAATTTCAGTGCTTATATTATAATTGCATATTTTGTCAATTTCATTTTTAAGCTCTTTTTCAATCGTCGATTTTTCCACTTTACAATCTCCAAATTATATATTTGTAGTGATTTAAAATATATTATTATATACAGAATGAACTTCAAGATGCTTGAGTCGTCAGATATAAAAACATTTAAATTAAATAACATAATCGTTTTTCAAACATGCACTTTGAAGTATCTTGAGTATATAGATATAACTGTATAATCATGCGAATTTATATTATTAGATAACATGGTAATTAGCGTGGTAAAACAATACACATAGAAAACATCAAAATTAGATAAACCTATTATTAAACCAGAATTCTACAAGATCACTCAGCATTACTTCGCTTGAGAATTTCATAAAAACCGAATAGGTCTATTTAATAGATAATTATGGCTTGGACACTTTATATATATCAATTAAATGTCAGAATTTTTTGTTAGCACGTTTTTCACAATAAATTCAATATAGTCCGTGATTGTTTTATCTTCGTTTAAATAGGGGACTTGATTACGCGTTTTTTCATAGAGAGCTCGGGTAGCTTTACTCAAGCCAGCGTTACCACGAATATCGACTGCCTGACAAGCACATAATAACTCAAAAGCCATAACATACTTTAAGTTCTTCAACTGTTCTCTGACTCGTCTAGCAGACACTAAACCTAACGAAACAATATCCTGAAAGTCACCGGTGCTGCTAAGGGACTGAATAGACATAGGCATACACGATGCTCGGGATTCGGCGGTTATTGACGCAGTCATAAATTGTCCACCCATTAAGCCTAATCTTAATCCTGCATTTTCTGCACATAAAAATGCAGGTAAACCATTGCTGTTGGATTTATCCATAAATCTATCAATCCGACGGTTTGATAAATTCATTATCGTGACAAGTGCAATATTCAGATGATCCATCGCCATTGCGATATATTGACCATGAAAGTGACCGTTATGGAATACTTCCTCAGTGTTTTGATCAATCAACGGGTTATCGCTAGATGAATTCAGCTCATTCTTTAAAGTTTGTTGAATATTCTTGAGATTATCAGCAATAGGCCCAAGAATTTGCGGCGTACAACGAATAGAGTAAGCATCCTCTATCTGATGGCAGCTTGGCTTGACCAAACCATCCATTTCTTGAGAAATTATTTTTTCTATATCATGTTCATTCACCGCCAGAGACGACTCAGCTAATATATTCCATATGGCAGTTGCGACTTCGAGTTGCCCTTTGTGTGGCTTAAGTTTGTGTACGGCTGGGTCAAATGGTTTGGTTTTACCATGTAGTCCTTCAATAGACAGCGCACTGATAGTAAGGTAAGTATCAAACACCTGCTGCACTTCGTCATATAATAACGACCCCAAACCTACCATCGCTGAGGTTCCATTGATCAGCGCTAGCCCTTCTTTAAAGCTCAGTACCATTGGGGAGATACCTGCTTTTTCAAGCGCCTCGATACCACTCATTTGCTCCCCCTGATATCGTGCTTTCCATTGGCCTGTGCAAACAAGAGCAATCGCTGCCAATGGCCCAAGATCACCACTGGTGCCCAAAGACCCCTTTTCAGGAACGCAAGGGACAACCCCTTTGTTATAAACGTCAATCAGCTTACAGAGGTTAGTCACAGAAATAGCGGAGTTACCACGAGACAACGACACAATTCGCGCCAACATTGTTGCTCTGACGGTCGTATCGTCAAAAAATTTTCCTACATTAGTAGCAACTGCGTTAATTAAATTGTTTTGCAACTCACTCGCCTTATCAATAGGAACAATATAATTGACAAAACCCCCCATGCTTGTATTTACACCATAAATAACTCGGTCTTCCTCTACCATACTTTCTAAAATATGACGTGACTTTTCGACTCTAGCGATCACCTCATCATCTAGGGTCACTGGCAAATGATTTATAGCTGCGTATGAAATATCTTCAAGGGAAGTTTCCTTATTAAATTTTATATGGAAACTTTTCAAGCTCAATGAAGCTAAGTTTTCTTCATCACTATTTACGGGTTCGTTAATAACTCTATCTTTTGTTTTCATTTTTTTATCCATTAATGATTTATACTGAGCGTAAATAATGCCCATGAAACTTAATCGAATAATAAACTAGCTCATAACCGAAGGCAGTTTAAAAATAGAACATGGTTAAAAGTAGGAGTAAATCGTCAGATAGAAACAATCCTGACAGAGAGGGAGGTGATCAGAGCCAAAATAGACTTTGCCATAAAAAACCTCTCCTTTTTTGAATTTACTGAACCGGAGAAAGAAACCAACTAAAAATAAGGAAAACTTTATTCACTCTGTAATTTAATTTGAGTTGGACAGTAAAATCCTACAGGTTAAGATAGGGCGATGCATATCACCCATGGCCTCACAATGATACAAGTACTTATTATCAATATTACTTATCATTCTAGCCACCAAGAAGTAATCTTCCATAAGTACATTGGCATTCTCAATATTTAAATCATCCACGCCTACTAAATATCCATTGTAGTTAATATCAAGTTGATTTTTTATATGTATCCCCGCTGCCTGAGCTAAGGATTCTACAATTAAATGCCAAGAATTTTGACAGCACTCTCTATATGTACTCTCAGTAGAAAAATGAGATCGTGCAGTTACTTCATCTTTAGAGATAGACTCAACTGAGTGAACAAAGGAAAAAGGTTCAGCATGTGCACCTTTAATAAAATCTTGCATTATTTATAATCTCTTTGGTAGGGGTGTAAATTAGTAAAGCCGTCAAAGTTAATATTAATATTAGAGATCTCTTTCTTGTTTTCATCTATATTATCAATTAGCACATCAACTAACGTGGGATCATTCACATACTTTCTAAAATCGAAGTAATCCCAATAAAACAACTCTACTTTATTTAAAGCTAAGATATCCTGTAATGTTCTCCACACGAATCGTTCAAATCCAACAATTTTTTTGTATGATTTATGATGTAACTCATCAATATCTAAATCGCCTCGTCTGTAATTCTTCCATAGATCTGTAAATATATTAGATTTCTCTTTAGGTATATTATCAAAATCAAAATCAATAGAAGTCTTGTTTTTTTCAATAATCTCATGAGTGACTGTTGGATCTAAAACCTTCCACGTGTTATTTGAAAAACACCAATACTCAATTACGATGTGTTCAACATATGAGCCTGGTTCAAAATATGTACACAAGCAAAATCGATATCTCGAAGGAATTCCCAATTCACGCATAATTCCTATACATAACAGTGAAATTGTTTGACAATTTCCAATTATTTTTTTTTCAAAAGGATTTTCAGAGTTTAAGTTAAGACCTCGTTTATATGCCTCTTTAAGAACTTCTGAAGCTGTACGAAGCTCATAATCCTTATGTCTAGCTAAGGGGATCTTATGAGCGTTGACGCCACTCTGATGCTCTATAATATTCCTACAGTTTCTCGCTAAACTTAGAGGAGAACTATTAATCGTATTAATACTAAGGAAAGAATCACCCAGTGTCGTATTATATGATTGTGTTGAATAATCTATCATATTAAAGCCTTTTCATAAAACTAGCTTTTAACACCTTACCTTTTTCACTTTTTGCTGTGCAAACAACCTTATTCGATAAATTATTTAACTTAACTGTTATTTTTTCATTTGGCTGAACAGTATTATAGAAACGAGCGTTATCTATGCCATTAATATTTAGCACACCTATTTTGACAAGGTTGTCATATATTGTATCCAATAGCAGCACACCAGGGACAATAGGATTGTTTGGGAAATGTCCATTAAAAAATGAACAACTATGAGGGAATAGTATGGAAAAAGATTCACTCGAAATAGTTTCAACAATAGCTCCATGACTGTTTTTTTTATTCAAAATAAGTTATCTCCGGAGTATAATTATTATTTTTAAAATAATAAAGTGGGTGGATATAAATTTTATCAATGATTAATGAAAATTTATCGTAACGCAACACCCACATAAGAAGTGATTATTTCTTTTAATTTTACTTACTTTTGACCTATTTAAAGATATCTGGTTATGACAATCTCTCTTCTTTAGAGATAATACAAACACCGATATTTGAAGATAAATCTATCGATATCACCAAAACGGTTTTTTTAGAATTGTTTGATATCTTCTCGGTTGCTTCCACAATATTGGTCATAAAGTCAGATGAAAGCCTTTTCTCATTCTGAATCTCAACGAGTAAATTTGAGTTGTATTTGGTCAACACACTTCGAGCACCATCATATATATCATTATCAATCAATGAGCTAGATAAAATACAATGGTCAATTTCTTCATAGCTTATACATGCTTCTTCACAAGAATCAAGAATGAGACGTTCCAAAAGACTATGGAACTTCATGTCATTCCTTAACACTAGTCCGTTATAAGAAGAATGAAGTATACTTCGTACCCACGCTATTGGTTTGCCATTAGTCTTATTTAGATTTTCTCTATTGGACAATAGAATAGCTGCACTCCCATTAGTAAGGTTACATTCGGCATCTTTAAACAAATGGTTTATAACACTTTCTTGTGCAGGCGTTACTTCATCACTTGAACAAGCAATCATATAATCTTGAGTATTGCTCCTTAAAAGATCTACACTATATTCGAAAGCAGCTGTTGGACTGCATAATACCGTGCAATGTCCACTAATTTTATGCGCGATAGACACCTGACCACAGATTGCGCTAACGATATGCCCAGGAAAATGACGAGCACTCGCAAACTTGGGATCACCTTCATAGATAGACTTTAAATAAGTTTCTAAACATTTTTGCGGTCTTTGTGAGTTCCCAGTAATTAATCCGGCTCTAGGACTACTTTGTATTACATCCTCGAAACCATCAATCACATCTCCTACAGATTCTATGCAGAATTTTATCTCCGGTGAATCCCGTTTAAATCTTTTATTTTGTTGATTAATCCTACACTTTTCCCCAAAAACACTTCCTTCGGGTTTTATTATTTTTTTTAATTCACCATCATTAGAGCTCGCTTTTATTATAGGTATAGCTGTTTTTTCATATTTAACCTTTCGATTACAACTGTTTTTGGTTACGATTAGTGCACTGTTACTTCCACCAAAGCCAAAACTGTTTGCCAATATAGTCTTAATTTTCTGGCTAGGGTAGTTTTTGTAATTAAGATTTATAGAACTACAATCTTCTCTGAGTTTTAATACATGATTATTTTCTGGCGTAATACCGGCGTCCAGAAGAGACAAAATACTGATGAGTTCTATAATTCCCGAGGCTCCTAATGTATGACCGTAAAAAGGTTTCATTACGCTCACGGGAATATCGTTACCAAACAGCCTCTCGTAAGCTTGCGATTCTGGTACATCGTTTGCGCTTGTGCCTGTAGCATGAGCAGAAATTAAATCTATATCTTTTCTACTAAGGTCAGCGGCAAATAGAGCTGCATCAATGGCCTGTATGGCTCCTGCCCCATTTGGCTCTGGTGATGTTTCATGATAAGCGTCACTTGACGCACCATATCCCGCTACTAACCATTTACTACTATTTTCGTCATTATTTCTTGCTATATTCATTACCGATGAACAAAAAGCCGAACTTGAATACCTCCATCCCACGCAGGGGACGAAACTCGCTTATGGCTGGATGTGCAAAAGCCAGAAAACCGCGGTGAAAACAACGGGAAACCGTCCCCGTCTGAACCTTATGGGCGCCCTGAATCTGGCCGATATCAGTAAAACGGGGGGACGCGAGTATGACCGTATCGACAGTTAATCATATCGCCGAATTCTTCATTGCCATTCGTGAAACCTATCCGGTCAGTCAGAAGGTGCATATTATCCTTGACGGAGCCGGTTACCATCGGAGTGAGTTGGTGAAAGACTGGGCTTATGTGATGAATGAAAAGGTCAGAAATAAATAACAAACTTCACTCTGTATACCTATACGAGAGCATAAAATCTATGGTCACCAAGATAAAACAACGCGATGGTTATAGACTTATAATCACGAACTCCCTAACATGGGATTAGCGGGGAATAACCCCTATTCAAAAATTGACGCTGTCACAAAACAAAAATTCTACTGCTAATAACCTCCATTAAAAATGGGATGGTTACCATGTTAAGGATTCTATGTCTACTCATTTTCTCGCATTTGAAAAACCAATCGTCGAATTGAATGAAAAAATCGACGCTTTAGTGACCTTTAAAGAAAATAGCCATCTGTCGGATATTAAGATCGACGAGGAAATCAAATTACTTGAGAAGAAATGTCTTTCATTAACGAAAACCATTTTTTCTCAACTTGGCGCTTGGGAAATCGTCCAACTTGCCAGACACCCCATGAGACCTTACACCCTCGACTATGTTTCTTTGATCTTTACTGAGTTTCAAGAGCTAGCGGGTGACCGAGCATTTGCAGATGATAAAGCCCTTGTTGGCGGTTTAGCTCGTCTTGATGACCAACCTGTGATGGTAATAGGGCAGCAAAAAGGCCGTACCACGAAAGAAAAAGTGATGCGCAACTTTGGCATGCCTTCCCCTGAGGGTTATCGCAAAGCATTACGCTTAATGAAAATGGCCGAGCGTTTCCATATACCAGTGGTGACTCTTATTGATTCTGCGGGCGCTTATCCAGGTATTGGTGCTGAAGAGCGGGGACAAGCCGAAGCGATTGCGCGAAACATTATGGAAATGTCTTGCTTAAAAACACCAATCGTCTGTGTGATCACAGGAGAAGGTTGCTCTGGTGGCGCGTTAGCGATAGGGGTTGGCGATCGCATTAATATGTTGGAATACAGTACCTATGCGGCAATTTCACCGGAAGGTTGCGCATCTATTCTTTGGAAAGATGCACAAAAAGCTCAGGTTGCCGCTGAAGCGATGGGAATGACGGCGAAACGACTTAAAGAGCTTGGTATTATCGATACTATTATCCCAGAACCACTTGGTGGTGCTCATCGTGATTATCTGATCGCGGGTGAAAATTTAAAACAACAGCTACTCGCCGATTTGTCAGCATTGAAAAAGCTCGATATTGAAACATTACTGGCGGAACGCTACCAAAAAATAATGGCAATTGGTTATTGTTAAGGAGAACATAAAAAAGTCAGGGGCACTTATGCGGTAACCACCTCTGTTAAATTATGATCCGTTTCTTCACATAATTTTATGCCCGGATACCAATGCTCGAATCGGGCTTTTAAATTATCATTGAGTACCGCTGCGCATGTCTGGAGTTAGTAATGCACACTTTGTTGGCTCCATTGCATCTGCTGCTTTTCACCATGCGTTTAGCGATGACTTCATTGATCGTCGATTCAACAAATGAAGAAGCAATCGGCTCACCATATCGGTACATTTCGCCGTAATTCAGGTGGTGTGATTGCTTACTGCCTTAAATGGAAGAAACCATCACTGAAAGTTTTCTACTCAGGAGAAGATTTTCCAATGACGGCTTAAACAGAATGCAGGTTAATTATTAAGGATGAGCAATAAAGCCAACAGCTTCATACACTTTATCTAGCGTAATCTGAGCGCGGGCTTTTGCCTTCGCTGCACCTTCTGCCATGATTTTGTTCAGCAGGATTTCATCATTACGGAAATAGTGGAAACGCTCTTGTAACTCAGTCAACATACCGGAAACTGCATCAGCAACAGCACTTTTTAAATGACCATACATCTGGCCTTCAAATTCTGCTTCCAGTTCAGGAATGGTTTTGTCAGTAACACCCGCGAGGATATCTAATAAATTGGAAACACCCGGTTTTTGTTCCAGATCATAGCGAACACGAGGAGGTTCTTCTGAATCTGTGACTGCGCGTTTTATCTTTTTAGCGGCTGATTTTGGATCTTCCAACAGAGCGATAACGTTGTTACGGTTATCATCTGACTTGGACATTTTCTTTTCTGGGTCTTGAAGGGCCATAACACGGGCACCACCGGTTGGGATAAACGGCTCTGGTAAAGAGAAGATATTGCCGTAGATGGCATTAAATCGTTGAGCAATATCACGGCTCAATTCAAGATGTTGTTTCTGATCGATACCTACAGGAACCTGATTTGTTTGGTATACCAAAATATCCGCCGCCATCAGTACAGGATAGTCAAACAAGCCTGCATTGATGTTTTCGGCATGACGGGCTGATTTGTCTTTAAACTGAGTCATGCGGCTGAGTTCACCGAAATAGGTATAACAGTTTAGAACCCAGCTTAACTGAGCGTGTTGTGGGACATGAGATTGGACAAAAATAGTACTTTTCTCTGGGTCAATGCCACAAGCCAAGTAGAGAGCTAGTGTATCCAGAGTGCGTTTTCTCAACTCTTTTGAGTCCTGGCGGACTGTAATTGCATGTTGGTCAACAATGCAATAGATGCAGTCATAATCATCCTGCATTTTAACCCACTGACGTAACGCCCCCATATAGTTACCGATGGTTAATTCACCGGAAGGCTGTGCGCCGCTGAATACAATAGGTTTTTGGGAGTTTAGTGTTTCAGATACAGTGGGTTTATTCATTTTATTATGCTTCCTGAAGTTTTAAATATGGGAGTCCAATTATGGATAGCAGATCCGAAAAATTCGTTAATATGCAATCTGGATTGCTTAATGCAATAGATTCACCGTAGTTATATCCATAAGTTAAACCAACACACGGGCAACCAGCCGCTTGTGCTGCTAAAATATCATTACGGGAATCACCGACAAAGAGCAGTTCTTCCTTACGCAGTCCGAATGTACCCATTGTTAAATAAATAGGTGCCGGATGTGGCTTTTTCTCTTTAACATCATCACCACCTAACACTAATGAGAAATATTCACTGATGCCTAAAGAAGCCAGCAGAGGAGCAATGAAAGGTGTTGGTTTATTGGTGATGATACCCATTGGCAAATTGTGTTTTGCCAGTTCAGCCAATGTAGCTTTGACTTCTGGGAACAGTTGACTGCCTGTTGTTACAGTTGTTTCATAGAATCGATCAAATAGCTCACGGGTTTCTTTATGCAGTTGCGCGGTCAATTTGACTCTGGCCCATGTCAACGCCCGTTCGACCATAATGTCTGCACCATTACCTACCCAAGCAGCAACCCGCTCTTTTCCCGCAGCAGGGAGATCTTTGGCTAACAGCGCTTGATCCAGTGCATCAGCTAAACCATCGGCGCTGTCTACCAGTGTGCCGTCCAGATCAAAAGCGATAGCACGAATACCTTTTAATACCTTACTTACCATGAGATACCTTTGACAATTCACTACGCATATTATCAATAACAGTTTTGTAATCAGGCTGACTGAAAATAGCTGAGCCAGCAACAAACATATCTGCCCCCGCGGTTGCTGCCGCGGCAATGTTGCTAGCTTTAATGCCACCGTCTACTTCAAGACGAATATCATAACCGCTTTCATCAATGATTTTACGAACCTGACGCAGTTTCTCTAGTGTTCCAGGGATGAAAGATTGACCACCGAAACCGGGATTTACCGACATCAATAGAATGATATCCAGTTTATCCAAGACATAATCAAGATAACTCAATGGAGTTGCAGGATTGAATACCAAACCAGCTTTACAACCATACTCTTTGATCAGTTGTAAACTGCGGTCAATATGCTCGCTGGTTTCTGGGTGGAAGGTAATGTAAGTTGCTCCTGCTTTGGCAAAATCAGGGATAATGCGGTCAACCGGTTTTACCATCAAATGAACATCGATTGGTGCAGTGATACCATAATCTCTTAGAGCCTGGCAGACCATAGGCCCGATAGTCAGGTTAGGGACATAATGGTTGTCCATCACATCAAAGTGAACAACGTCAGCCCCTGCTGCCAGCACCTTAGCTGTATCTTCACCCAGCCGCGCAAAATTTGCAGATAAAATGGATGGGGCAATCAGAAAGTCTTTCATTATCTTCTCCAAATCGTTTCTATCATCCCTTAATTGCCAGGCAAAAGGGGAGTGGATAAATCAGCGATATAATGCCAAAAGTTCGTCTACCTTACTGCGGGCAAGGATATTCCTGCTGATAGTACGACGTGCTTTGACAATATGAAGTGAAGCCTGATAGTACCATTTTCGCGTCATTGGCGTATCGTGGTTGGATATCAAAACAGGAATTGCACGTTCTGATGATAACTTAAATGCAATATTTGCCAGATTTTCCTGATCTGCAACGTTAAAACTATTGGTGTGATATGCCGTAAAGTTCGCTGTTGCTGACAAAGGAGCATAAGGAGGATCGCAATAGATAACTGAGCCTTTATGTGCTTCGTTCAACGTGTGTTGGTAGTGCTCACAGATAAAAGTCGCATTTTGGGCTTTTTCAGCAAACCAGTGTAATTCTTCTTCGGGAAAGTAGGGTTTTTTATAACGGCCAAAAGGTACGTTAAATTTACCATGAGAATTATAACGACAGAGGCCGTTGTAACAATGGCGATTGAGATAAAGGAATAACACGCTGCGATGGAACGGGTCAGTGCTTTGGTTAAATTGCTCTCGTAACTGATAAAAATGTTCGGCTGTATTGTATTCTTGGGTAAACAGAGGCTGTGTGTGGACGATAAACTCATCAGCCCTGAGTTTTACTGTGTTGTACAGGTTAATCAGGTCACTGTTGATATCAGCGAGGATATAAGAATCGTAGTCTGTGTTCAAAAAGACAGAACCTGCGCCAACAAATGGCTCTATCAGACAACTACCGGCTGGCAGATGACGTTTGATATCATCTACCAACGGGTATTTTCCACCGGCCCATTTTAAGAAAGCGCGTTTTTTTTTCATGCTGTCAATTAATTACTCAATCATTCCAGAGCCGCAGATTGTACTCTGTTTAGGACAGCATATCAGCGCCTAATAAATATTGTTTTATTTTCTTAGGTCTTGTTGCACTTGCTGCATCGTTCTAACCCAAGGTTTTTTCGCCTGAATCTCGGCTGGTAGAGATGAAACGGCCCGTTTGGCTTCAGAAACGGAACGGTAATCACCATGAATTAAAACAAACCAAACTTTTCCATTACGTTTAGTTTCATAAACTTTGTAATGGGTAAGATTATGCTTTTTAGCAAAAGCGGTCAGTGTATCTGAGCGGCTGGCACTACTTAATTGCAAAGTGTAATGGTTTGCCGGGGTTTTTAATTGATCACTACTGGTGCTACTGACCACATTGTTTTTACTGCTAGCATGACTTGTCGATGGTTTTGATTTAGCTGGTGTTTCTGATTTCAGTGGACGGATATTTTCTGATTTCTGCTGTACCACCGGTGGTGGTGTTACTGGCTGTGATTGTTGGGTTTGATTCAGATTCTGTACTGCGTGATTTATATTACTTTGTTGTTGAGTCAGTGCATCAGGAATATTTCCTGATAATTCAATGCGCTGATTTTGGGTTTCGCCATTGTTAGTTTGAAGCTGATGAGGTTGAGTTGAAGTACCACTGACAGGAGGAACATTGATTTCCTGTGGTCTGTTGATTGTCTCTGTAGTGGTATTCTCTGATGTTATGGATTTATTGTCATCGTTGTTGGATGATGAACTTGATAAATCAATATTCTTCTTGGCAACATTTGGCGATTGCTGTTTTTCATGTTCAGTTGGGGCTTTTAAGGCAGAACTGATAGCAATAATCAGCAGTAGCAGCACTAAAATCCCAATGCCAAGCATCATTTGCTGACGTGAAACCGCAAATTTGGGTTTGTTTAATGGCTGACGCGAGCGTGAAGGACGGCGATCTGAGGTATCTGGCCTAAACTCGTTATTTGCTCTTTGTTCATTTTCTGATTTGAATTCGTCCATATGCCCTCCAAACAGAGCCAATACTGCCAATTGCAATTGAAGTCAGTCCGGCAGGCTGACTTAACGAAGATAGAAATTTGTCTGATAGAGTCGTTATTTTATGACATAACAACCAGATGGATGCAAAAAAACATTTAATTTAATGCTATAAGTATACAACTTACTTAAAATTTACACACTTTCATAGTAAACACTGACGGATAGCGTCAAGAACACAGTTGTGTTCAATATCTGAGCGGAGATCAGCTTTACCTATTTTTGTTGGAAGAACCAGTCGTAATTTACCTGCTATAACTTTCTTATCTCGCATCATATGTGGGAGGTAGGCTTCTGGTGGCATGTTTTGTGGCCCGTGTACAGGCAGATTTGCCCGCTCCAACAATCGGATAATACGTTGAATATCCTGTTCAGAGAAATTATCAACAAGTTGAGCTGTTCTTGCTGCCATGACCATTCCGGCGGCAACGGCTTCCCCATGTAACCAGACACCATATCCCATTTCTGTTTCGATGGCGTGACCGAAGGTGTGACCAAGATTCAGTAGGGCACGTAAGCCACTCGATTCTTTCTCATCTGCTGCGACAACTTCAGCTTTCAATTCGCAGCAACGACGGATGCAGTAAGTCATTGCTTGGCTGTCAAGAGCCAGGAGTTTATCCATATTATCTTCAAGCCAGCTAAAAAATACGCTGTCGAGAATGATACCGTACTTGATGACCTCAGCCAGACCGGAAGAGAGTTCGCGGGCTGGAAGCGTTTGCAGGCAATTAAGATCGACCATCACAGAGACTGGTTGATAGAATGCACCTATCATGTTCTTGCCAAGGGGATGGTTTACTGCGGTTTTTCCTCCGACAGAGGAATCAACCTGGGCAAGAAGGGTGGTAGGCATTTGAATAAAATGGACACCACGTTGATAACAGGCAGCGGCAAAACCAGTTAAATCACCGATTACGCCGCCACCGAGAGCGATAAGCGTTGTGTCCCGGCTATGGTTATTTTCCAGCAAGGCAGAAAATACGTCATTTAATACAGAAAGAGATTTGTACTGTTCACCATCAGGTAGAACCACTTCATCTACCCGAATCCCGGTTTGCTGCAAGGTGGCTTTTACTTTTGCCAAATACAGCGGAGCTAGGGTTTGATTCGTCACCAGCATAACTTGCTGGCCTGCTTTCAATGGTGCAAAAGCAGAAGGATCGTCAAATAGCCCTTTTGCAATGGTAATTGGGTAACTACGTTCCCCTAAAGTGACAGTGATCTTTTCCATAAGCAGCCTTCGCCTTAATTATTTATCGCTGTACAGACTTGCTTGAATCAGTTTTTTTCCAGTAACTCAATGATTTGGTTAGCGACAACTTTAGCGCTCTGTTCATCGGTACGGATAGTGACATCAGCAATTTCCTCATACAGAGGATTACGTTCGTTTGCTAAATTTTCTAAAACTTCACGTGCTGGTGCATCAACTTGAAGTAAAGGACGTTTTTTATCGCGCTGAGTGCGTGCTAACTGTTTTTCAATGGTGGTTTCCAAGTAGACCACGACCCCACGGGCAGACAGACGATTACGGGTTTCTCTGGATTTCACAGAACCTCCGCCAGTCGCCAGTACAATGCCTTGTTTTTCAGTGAGTTCGTTAATCACTTTTTCTTCGCGTTCGCGGAAGCCTTCTTCGCCTTCCACATCGAATACCCAGCCCACGTCAGCTCCGGTACGTCGCTCAATTTCTTGATCGGAGTCGTAAAACTCCATATTGAGTTGCTGAGCTAACTGACGACCAATAGTGCTTTTGCCGGCACCCATAGGCCCAACCAGAAAGATATTACGTTTCTCTGCCATGTTTTTGGTATTACTAAGACTATTCGTTAATGATAACCCGCCCCGCTAATCAAAATCAGCAGCGGGACCTAAACTGAAACCTCATGAGCGGTAATGTGAGATCAGATAACAAAATTATCTCAGTACATCAGCCAGTTTTGCAACTATATAAATCAACGACGAGCTTTTTGTGACGGAAGCTCTGGTTTCATTGGCTGATTATTGTGATGTTAAACCCGACCACTCAATTAGTTAACTCTTGTATGCTAAATCGGACTCAGCGTCAAATCTATAAACAGGATTAGTTGGAAAAATCTGCGCATCATCATACGGAACAGTTAAATTTTTTATATCCAACTCACTGATATAACGGTTATATTTTTATTTTTGATCAAATGTCCATCAATTGAGGTGTAATAAATATGACTAACTCACGTCGGCTGTGTTTATGACCTTTTTGGTTGAATAATGAGCCGATTAGTGGGATGTCCGATAGATAAGGGACCTTCTGGGTTTGCTCGCCTTTTTTCTGTTGAAAAATTCCACCGAGAATAAGTGTTTCACCATTTTTTACAGTAACTTGAGTTATTATTTCCTGTTTGTCGATGGTTAAATTCTCACCTCCTCCTTGACTTATTGAGATCCCTGGCATGTTTTGACTGATTTTCAGAGAGAGCCTGATTTTGTTTTTTCTCAGTATATGGGGTGTGACTTCCATTCCTAGTACGGCTTCTTTAAATTGCACGGTACTTTTCTCTTTTTCTTGGCTGATGTAAGGAATATCAGAGCCTTGCTTGATGCTGGCTAACTGTTGATGAGAGGCGGTTAGTCTTGGGCTAGCGATAATATCTAGTTGGTTTTCTTGTTCTAAGGCACTGAGCTCCATTTCCAGCAAACTGGTGTGAATGCGGGCAATATTGAACGCAAATCGATGCATGTTATCGCTGGCTGCTTGGTTGATATTGAGTCGGTTTATACCAGTTGATGTATTAATCTGCTCTCCTATCGGCATACCCCAGTAAATGCCGAGTTCATGTAATGCTTCTCGGCTACTGGTCACGATATGTGCAGTAATCTGCACTTGCTGCTGTGGTGTATCTATCTCTTTCAACCAGCTTTTTATCTGTGCGATGGCGATGGGGGTATCCTGTAAAATTAAACTGTTAGTTTCAGGATCAAAATCAACTTTACCTTCTTTTGTTATCAGTGCGGGCGTATTTTGCCTGAGATTCATGGCGATTCTTTCTGCATCTGCATATTGTAATACGGTTGAGAGGGACTGAATTTCGGTCTCATTGACTGATTGATCAAATAACTCAACCGATTGCTCTTCTGTCTCTATCATCGGGGGAGTAAAAGGATTTCTTATTTCTGCAACAACAATAGCGGGCAGAAAAAGGATAAACAGAATAAATTTTTTAGTCATAAAATTCCTCATGTGAGGTTTCTGACAGGGTGATTTTGACGTTTAGGGATTCACCTGATGGTGAAATGGAAAGCTGTTTAATCAGCAGCGGTGGATATAACGCTTGTAACGCCTCAAGAAAACTTAGCATCTGTTCGTAGTTCAAATAAATTGTGATTTGCCAGAGCGTTTTTTCCCCTTCTTTTTTACGTTGCCACTCAAGAACTTGTGCGCCAGAGTTTATCAATGGCTGTTGTAATTGTTTTATTGCGGTAATTTTTACCTCATTTTGTCGCGGCTTACTGAGTCCATTTTCTATTTGGTTGATGTGTTGTTGTATATCTTCCAATAGCGGTAGCTGATTTAGTCGTTCATTAGCTGCTTTGGTATTGATTTGTTGAGCTGCTATTTTTTGTGTCAGGCTACTTCGCTGTTCAGCTCTTTCTTGCCAGAAGAAGAGATAAAACAGAATCAGAAATGGCATGATAATAGCTTGCTGCCAGATAAAGAGCAGCCAGGTTGGTTTGGCAAACCACCATAGATAGTCACTTTTTATCATCGGATATCTCCGTCTGCCAGTTAGCGTCAATAATAAATTGTCTAATTTGTTGTTCGGTAGTGGTCATCTTTTTTAGTTGAATTTCAGACAATTGCCCGTTGTTTTCAAGATTATCCAGCAGAGACGTCATACTGGAATAATCCAGACTATTAGCAACCAGTTTTAATTGACCTGCCTGATCATCGAAAGCGGTTAACCAACTTCCTTCCGGTAATAATTCAGGTAATTCATTGAATAATTGCCAATGTTGTTGGTTCTGTTTCAGCCACGTTTGTTGTTGTTTTAATTTATAGGCCAGTTTGTTGTGAAGATTAACCGCCTCCTCTGTCTGAGTTATCTGTTGTTGCAAATATAATTGTTGCTGGTTGAGTTGCTGCCATTGTCTTTGATACTGGTTAATCGTTTCCTGTTGTTTTAATAACATCCAGACGAGCATTGTCAGCCACAATATCAATTGCAATAAGAGAAGAATCGCCCACCAACGATAACGATGTTTTAGCCGGGTTTGGCGCCAAGGTAGAAAATTAACCTGATACATCGTTACTTATCATCCGGTCTGAGTGCTAAACCACCAGCTATCACATATTTCATCAGTTGGATTGGCAGTGGTGGTTGATAGTGACGAAATGCTGTCAACATATCCCAAGAGTAAGTTCCTTCAGGTAGGGCTTCTTGTTGGTAGCTACTGTAGTAAACAGGCTGTTCAGCCATAGATGAAGTAAATAATTGACGGATAATCTGCTGTGGAGAAACAGCCGTATTTGCTGATACTAGATCATAAGCGAAGGGGACATTGGCAGGAGATACCCATAGCCAGCCAGATTGTTGCCTGTGTAACAGCCAACTATCAGCGGGAACGCCAGCATATTGCGCTATATAGCGTAGGGCACAGGGGGCAATATCAATGGCGTCTGGAAATATTCCTGCTTGTGCAAGACATTGTAGCCAGAGGTTGAGATCTTTCTGGCGAGCGGCGCTGATGTAGGCGTTTTGTTCAATAATACGGTAATCCAGCGCTAGTTCTCGGGTGTTAAAGGGAAATTGTTTCTCGGCACTGGCGTTGATAAACCAGCCTTGTTCCGGCTCTTTAAGATTGATATCTGGAGGTAAAATCAGACTCTTCTGCAATGTTTGTTGTACAGGTAGGGCGAGTCTGAAACTGATTTTTTTAGGTAATTCTTGGCGCCATTGATTTAAAATATCACATAATATTTCTGGCCGTTGTAAACGGCCCTCTGGCATGACCGCGTCAGATAAAAGATATTGCCAGCAGTGGCGAAGCTGCCAGCCATCTCGGCGTTTTATAGCTGCGACGGCGCGAAGGATGCCATTTTGGATGTCCAATCCGACATACCATTTTGGTGAATACATAACTATCGATCTCCATATCAGTAATTTTAATAAAAGACCATATTCAAGGTGCTGTGTAACCTTTATACTACGCGCCGATTGTTTATAAACCACCCGACTAACATGGCATGGGAAATTTCAGGTGAAGTTCGTAAAGTATTTTCTAGTCTTTGTCGTGAGTTGCATTTTTCTGGGAACAGCCTCGATTTTTGGTATGTACAAATATATCGAGCCTCAGTTACCTGATGTGGCGACATTAAAGGATGTTCGATTACAGACACCAATGCAGGTGTTCAGTGCAGATGGCGAGCTTATTGCCCAATATGGTGAAAAACGCCGTATGCCTCTTGAGCTGTCCGAAATTCCATCCATTATGGTGAAGGCGTTCATTGCAACGGAGGACAGCCGTTTTTATGAACATCACGGGGTTGATCCTGTAGGGATTATCCGGGCAGCCTCTGTCGCGATGAGTTCAGGTCATGCATCACAAGGGGCAAGTACCATTACTCAGCAACTGGCGAGAAATTTCTTTCTCACTCCTGAGAAGACGTTGATGCGTAAAATCAAGGAAGCTTTTCTGGCCATCAGGATTGAGCAATTGCTGAATAAAGATGAGATCCTCGAACTCTATCTCAATAAAATTTACCTTGGTTACCGGGCTTATGGTGTTGGGGCTGCGGCTCAAGTTTATTTTGGTAAGAGTGTCAATGAGTTGACACTGAGTGAAATAGCCATGATTGCTGGTTTGCCAAAGGCACCTTCTACGTTTAACCCGCTTTATTCTTATGGCCGAGCGATTAACCGCCGTAATGTGGTTCTGAGCCGTATGCTCAATGAGGGCTATATTACTCAGCAGCAATATAATCAAGCTAGAAGTGAAAAGTTGGTTGCTAATTACCATGCACCTCAGATTGCTTTCTCTGCGCCCTATTTGTCCGAGATGGTGCGTCAGGAGATGATTGAGCGTTATGGTGAGAATGCTTATACCGACGGTTATAAAGTTTATACCACGATTACCCGTAAGCTTCAGTTAGCTGCCGTGGATGCGGTTCGTAATAACCTCATTGATTATGATGTGCGTCATGGCTACCGTGGGGCGCAGGAAGTTTTGTGGAAAGTGGGCGAACCTGCTTGGGATCGAGAACAGATTGTCAAGAAGCTTAAGACTTTACCAAATTATGGGTCGTTAATGCCGGCAGTAGTGACCAAAGCGGGTAGTGATCAGGCGATAGTGATGTTGCCTGATGGCAGCAGTGTAGAATTGTCCATAGCGGGTGTCCGTTGGGCCAGAAAGTTCAAATCTGATAGTGCTCAGGGTGCGATTCCTCGTAGTGTGAATGAAGTGGTTCAAGTTGGTGAACAGGTTTGGGTTCGGAAAGTAAAGGATATTTGGTGGTTGGCACAAGTGCCGGAAGCTAATGCTGCTTTGGTCTCTATTGATCCGAATGATGGTGCTGTGAAGGCGCTGGTTGGTGGGTTTGATTTCAACTTGAGTAAATTTAACCGTGTCACTCAGTCATTACGTCAAATTGGTTCTAATATTAAACCATTTCTCTATACCGCAGCGATGGATAAAGGGCTGACATTGGCTTCACTGCTGAATGACTTACCAATTAGCCGTTGGGATGCAGGAGCCGGTACTGATTGGCGCCCGAAAAACTCACCACCGACTTATGTTGGGCCAATCCGTTTGCGTCAGGGATTAGGGCAATCGAAGAACGTCGTGATGGTTCGAGCAATGCGAGCAATGGGAGTCGATTATGCCGCTGATTACCTGCAACGGTTTGGTTTCCCGGCACAAAATATAGTACGAACGGAATCTCTGGCTTTGGGCTCGCCATCATTCACACCAATGCAAATGGTACGAGGGTATTCTGTTATGTCCAATGGTGGCTATCTGATCGATCCTTACTTTATTACTAAGATTGAAAACGAAGATGGCGATGTTCTCTTTGAGGCTAAACCTAAAATTGCATGTCCGCAGTGCGATATTCCAGTAATTTATGGGGATACGGTACGTTCAATCGAACTGTCTGAAAACTCGATTGAGAATGTTGCTCAATCTCATGTCAGCCAACAAGAGATATTGCCGTTACCTGAATTGGAAAGAGCTCCGGTAATTGATAGCCGTGAAGGTGCGCAAGAATATGCTCCTCATGTTATCAGTACTCAGTTGGCATTTTTGATCCATGATGCTTTGAATAGCAATATCTTTGGTGAGCCGGGTTGGTCAGGTACGGGTTGGCGTGCTTCACGCGATCTGAAACGTCGTGATATTGGTGGCAAAACTGGGACAACTAATAGTTCAAAAGATGCTTGGTTCTCAGGTTATGGGCCAGATATTGTCACGACGGTTTGGATTGGTTTTGATGACCATCGTAGAAGCCTTGGCCGTACAGCAGCCAGTGGCGGTGAGGCGGGTGCTAAGAGTGCACAGCCAATTTGGGATGATTTTATGAAAATTGCGCTGGAGGGGGTTCCTGAAAAAGAAGTTACACCTCCTCCGGGGATTGTTTCTGCCGTGATAGATCGTAAAACAGGTAAACTTGCTGGTGGCGGCGGAGATACCCGTAGTGAATACTTCATTGACGGCACTCAACCTACAGAGAGTGCGGTGCAAGAAGTTGGCACAACTTTAATTGAGAATGGTGAAAGTCAGGAGTTATTCTGATGATAAAACAGGCACAACGAAGCGCTGTTGTGCCTGTGAACTTCAACGGTGTGTTAAGTATCTTTGTGCCAGAAATAGGGCGCAGACATTGCGTGCTTCGTTGAAATCAGCGTGATCCAGTAATGACATCATATCTGCTATCGGCCAACGTATTTGTGGTAGTGGTTCAGGTTCGTCCCCTTCCAGGCTTTCTGGATAGAGATTTTCGGCAATAACAATGTTCATTTTGCTGGAAAAATAGGATGGGGCCATAGTGAGTTTGGCTAATTGTTCTATTTTTCTGGCACCAAAGCTGACTTCTTCTTTTAACTCACGGTTAGCTGCTTCGAAGATACTTTCCCCAGGGTCAATCGCGCCTTTAGGAAAGCCCAATTCGTACTGTTCAATGCCGACTGCATACTCACGAATAAGTAGCAATTCATCCCCAATGACCGGGATTATCAGAACAGCTTCCCGATTGGCCGGACGCATCCGTTCATAAACGCGTTTTACGCCGTTACTAAATTCGAGATCAACTGACTGAATATGAAATAAACGTGAATGGGCAATGTCCTCTATGTTTAGGATTTTAGGGTTTTTCAGGTCATTCATAATTGCCCCTGATGATTTAATATTGGTTGAGTTGAGTGCCTGTGCATTATTACGTCATAAATTATTTCATTAACCTTAGATTTTATGATGAAATTAGGTACACTCCATAGCTTGACTAAATATGGCCGATTATTTTGATAAATGATAGTGATTATCGCTGGTTATTGTTGTTACTGTTATCTTTATTCTCTTTGGAAATAGATCTATGTTGTATATAGTTTAGTGCGTTATTATGTAACTCATTGTAAAATAAATTAAAAAAATAAATAGAAATAACCTAATTCAGAACTTAACGTGTAGTTGCTAATTTGCAAACAACAATAGCAAGATTGTCATAGGTATAGGGATAAAATGAGTGTAACAGTCGTTATATTGGCTATCTTGATAATTAGCCTGGTTGTCATGGCTTCCTTTCTGATTTTCAAATGGAAGCTACATGATAGCGCCCGTTATCTGCCTTCTGTTGCTGAACCAACTTATCGTAAACTTAATGCTGATGAATACCAGGCTATTGAATGTTATTTGAATCGAGTGTTGCCGCCAGTTGTAACAGACCGTATTAATAAAACAAGTTGGCCAATTCTGATGGGTAAAAATGATATGGTTTATACTATCTGTCATTCCATTACCCGGTTTTCTGTTGCCTCAGATGAACGACATAGCTGGCGTTATTATATTGATATGGCAGAAATTCATTTGCCGTTTTTCCTTGAGCCTTTTATTAAACAGCAGAATATTATTGATGTTGTTCACACTGCGACAATACCACTGGTTGTTTCGATTAATGGTCACTTTCTGAAAGATTTTCAACAGGATTTTCCTTCTGCTCCGGTAATCTCAGATATATCTCATCAGCAGGCATCGATCCAAAAAAATGGTGAAACCAGCGTAAAGTTACAAAATATTCGTAAAGAGACATTGGAGGAATACCGGTTGAATCACTCATCGGGTATTTGGGAGGGGGGATTTTTGTGTTTCGGATTTTTCATTTGGTTTCTTGCGTTACTTTCACCGGCACTGCTTTTGCCGTGGCTGATGTTGATTGCAGGTAGTTTAGTCGTTGTCAGTTTTTGGCCATTACTTTGCCCACTTTCAATATGCAGGCGCCAGGATATTCACTGTCTTACCGGTATACCAAAACGATGGGGATTATTTGGCGAATTTGAACAAGGACAAATGAGTAATATTTCTCTTGGTGGGATTGATTTAATCTATCCTCCTCATTGGGAGCCCTATGTTGCTCACTATTTTGATCAGAAAACCAATATTGATATTTACACTAACGGTCAGGTAGTCAGGCAAGGGCATTATCTCTCTTTGCATGATGAAGAGAAAAATTACCCTTATCGTCGTTATGGAAAAAATCTCATGATGATCGTTAGCTGCTTGCTTATTATGTTACTACTCTATTTTTATCAGCCGGTTAGTGTACCGATGAAACTCAGTTTTGCTTGGTTGCGTGGCAGCATCACAAAAGTTATCACTGACGTTGATATGATAGAAGGGATGGAATTGCGAGTTGGGGATATCCTAAAAGCAAAAGGGATTGGTATGTGTTATATGCCCCCAAACAATATGAACGGTAAAGGCGACACCTATTTTTCTCCGTTAGATTGTTCGGGGATATATTGGAATAGGGTTAATCCACTGCCAATACCAGAATCAGAAATTATAGAAAATGCAGCTAAACTGATCGCGACTGTTAATAAACAATTACGTTTACAGGAAAATGACGATGTAATAAATCCAGACCTTACTCAGGAGATTTTCAAATCTAGTATGATCTTATTGGAAGATTTCTCTGATATTGTATTGAAAACTAAAAAACTATGTGAAAAAGAAACAGACTGTTTACGATTGAAAAATGCTTTGGTTAACCTGGGTAGTGCTATTGATTGGCTAACTTTGTTAAAGAATGCAGAAAGTGGCAAACTGGATGGCATTCATGTTTTATTGCGCCCGGCAGGTGCTGAAGCTTTAGGGAAATTGGTTGATGCGACGACATCATCATTTATCTACCGGGAAATAGATAAAGTTGCAATGCTGCTTAATAGCCCTTCTCCTGGCGGTGTTCTACTTATCAGTGATGAAGGCAAACAACTGGTTGAATATATAACGCCAGCCATCATCTCTTATGACCATAGTGTGTTGGAAGATCATAGTGCGTTGGAACAATGGCGTGAGTTACAGCGGTTATCGGATATGGTATTGCAAACACCCTTTGAGACAACGGGAATTGTCATGGAATTGTCCGTAGATAGTAATGGAACCCGCCGGATTGTGCTGCATAGTGAACTAGATACCATGACACTTGCTCGTTGTATTGGTACCACTATTTTATTCTTGGCTCTTTTTACGACCTTAATCATTAATTTTGTGCTGGTTATTAAGAAAAATCGGCAGAATAAACAACGTATAAACAAAATCAGTCAATATTACGATAACTGTTTTAATACACTTTTTCCGCCTACGCATTGGCGATAATCGACAATGGCATGTTAGGATTTATTTTATTTGCCGAAGCTGATAGTGAGAGGAAAAATGAAGGGTAATTCAGACTCCGATCAAGCTGTCCGTCTGGATAAGTGGCTGTGGGCGGCTCGTTTTTATAAAACACGGGCTATTGCACGGGAAATGATAGACGGTGGTAAAGTTCACTATAATGGTCAAAGAAGTAAACCGAGTAAATTGGTTGAACTAGGGGCTGCAATTAAACTGCGTCAGGGTAATGATGAACGTATAGTTGAAGTTCTTGCACTAAGCAATCATCGGCGCGGTGCGCCGGAGGCGCAACAACTTTACCAAGAGACGGAAGCGAGTATTACTAACCGGGAAAAAATGGCAATTGCTCGAAAAATGAATGCATTAACTATGCCTCATCCTGATCGCCGGCCGGATAAAAAAGAAAGACGCACGCTGATTAAGTTTAAAAACGATAAATTAAGTGGGCAGGAATAACCTGCTCGAATGAGAGAGAGATATGTTTAAACAAGACCAATTACACCGCTTTTTATTTGAGAATTATTCTGTACGTGGTGAGCTGGTTTTAGCCAGTGAGACTTACCAGAATGTTTTGGATAATCATGATTACCCGCAGCCGGTACAGCAATTATTGGGAGAACTGTTGGTAACAACTAGTCTATTAACTGCAACCCTGAAATTTGATGGCGATATTACGGTTCAGATTCAGGGAGATGGCCCGGTCAAATTAGCCGTTATTAATGGTAATCATCAGCAACAAATGCGTGGTCTCGCTCGTATTGATGGATTAGTGACTGAAAATAGCAGCTTGAAACAGATGGTGGGTACAGGCTATATGGTTATTACCATTACACCGACTCATGGTAAGCGTTATCAGGGAGTGGTTGCGTTGGAAGGTGAAACACTGGCGGATTGCCTTGATGATTATTTCAGACAGTCTGAACAGCTACCCACTCGTCTATTTATCCGTACAGGCATTCAGGATGGAAGAGTTGCTGCTGGTGGTATGTTGTTACAAATTCTGCCAACAGCGGAGCAGGGGAGTGCAGAAGCTTTTGATCATCTGGTGCAACTTACCGCAACCATTAAAGGTGAAGAGTTATTTTCATTGGAAGTTAAGGAGATCTTGCACCGCCTTTATCATGAGGAGGATGTCATATTATATGAACCACAAGCGGTTGAATTCCGTTGTACTTGTTCTCGCCAACGTTATGCTGACACATTAGTCACACTTTCCGATGAGGATGTTAATCATATTTTGCAGAAAGATGGCGCCATTGATATGGCGTGTGAGTATTGTGGCACGCACCATATTTTTGATGCTGATGATCTTGCTGCAATCAGAACAGAAAAAAAGAATCAGCTCCATTGATATTCTAT
>NZ_JAJAFZ010000034.1:0-51128 GCF_025384895.1 Photorhabdus kayaii | reverse complement strand
TGGTCAAGGTTTTTATAATTACTTATCGGAAATAAAGGATAAATATAAAGAAGAATAAAATGACTCTGATTTAAATCATAAAGTATATTCGGACGCAGCAACTTACATTGAAAAAAATTCAAGGAATTATTTAATTCAGGTAAAATATCATTAGAAGGATTAACACCAAAAAGAGTTTTTGATGAGGATATATCACCATTTAAATATTCTTTATGTCAAAGATTCAAGCAAGATAAATTAAGGCCAAATATTAAAAAAGATGAACTTGAATCATTTAAGAAGTTTTAAAAAAATGCAAAAATGATTATTACAACAAATTACGATTCATTTATTGAAACACTTTTGTCATAACAAAATGTTGAACCTAAAATGTATATTGGCAATGAAGGTTTTTTTGATGATACTATTGGATGGAGTGAGTTATATAAGATACACGGAGATATAGAATTACCTAATTCAATAGTAATTAATAGTTATGATTATGAAAGATATGATAATAAATCTATACTCAAGATACTTCAAAGTGCATGTTTGAAAAACGATTATGTTGTTGAATTTAAATATTTTTATATCTGACGACTCAAGCATCTTGAAGTTCATTCGGTATATACTGATTAGCGCAAAAATATTATCAAGCATGATAAAAAGCTCGATAATTTTTATTGGATATTCATTAACAGATAGAAATGTAAAAAAACTACTGACTGATTTTTCTTCACAACTTCCGAAAGAAGACAAAAGAAAATCTGCTGAAAGAATTATTTTGATTGAGTTCAAAAAAGATGAAATGGATATTATAAAAACACATAGAACAGATGATAAATCACAAATAACGTATACATCTATAGAAACAGATAATTATAAAAAGATATATGATGAAATAAGTAATATAGATGAAGGGTTGCCGCCATATGATATTCTTAGATATCAAAGGGTAATAAAGCAACTTATACTAGAAGAAGGGGAAAAAGGAAATCTAGGTAGTCTATTAGTCACACCTTATGATTTGGATGAGTTAGAGAAACATGCCAATTCTGGTAAAAATTTAGTTGTTGCCTTAGGTGATAAACAACTTGTTTATATTAGAGTAAAAGAAATGTAATATTTAGAAGATTATATCTTTGAGAAAAATGAAATACCAAATAAATCGGCTCTTGAGTTTCTCATCGATTATCCTCCTCATGTCAGAACTCCTTTCTCCAAGTTAATAAAATCTTGTGATTTCCATAATATAAAAATATCAAAAAAAGAAATGAAAAAAATAGAAACAAGAATAACGGTACATGGAAAAATAGATGATTTATACCCGTCATCTTTCAAGTTGCCTCTTTGTTGGCTGCACTCACTCACCCCGGTCACATAGTTATCTATGCTCCCGGGGATTCGTTCCCTTGCCGTCGCGATGCATCTTGAAATCCATAGGGTATAGTTAAATCTGTCAATCTGGACAAAAAATATTCAAGGATTGGGTTTGGCTCAATTGAAGATATCAAAACCGAGAACTTATTAAAAAACAAAGAATTATTTGTTATAATAAAGAATATAAAATCAATAAGTAAAAATGAATTAAGGAAATATATCCAAGAAGAAGCCTTTCCATTATTTAAAAGAAATGGAAAGGATGATCATTTAAAATCAGACTTAAGAAAATTATTTTTAGCTTTTGATTTATTCATACATGGAGATGTAAGTTTAGATTTATTAAAACAAGGCGACCTAACTTCTCTTAATTAAAAGAAAAATTCTAACTATCAATTAGTGGGGGGCTTATTATCCCCACAAGAAAATATCTTTTTAATTCAGGCTATTGTTAGTCAAATTATTTTCTAGCCTTTCGCTCAATAAGCTGACTGTACATATCAAAATACCGACTAGGCCAAATTCCAGAGGGATGAATTTCGAGATAGTTAGCAATAATCCATTCGCCTTTAGGTCAAGGCCGACTGAGCGTATTGGCTAATGTAGATGTAGTGGTAATATCAAAACACCTTTCTGGGGTAATTTTTAGTTTAATAAACCTTCATCGCCGAACTTTTTAAGATTGTTCTACTGACAATATCTGCTTCCAAAGGTGTGCAGATGTACCACAATCTTGCTCTCCCTTTCAGGCTACGGGAGTTTTATTTCACCACCCGGTGGGTGATCCTTGCAAGCGATGGGATCTTTGTAGTAACAGGTTAATACGTTATCGATTAGATTTGTCGGGGCTAACTTTTGTTTGATGGTAAAAATAGCTTCATAAAAATTCACAATAATTACAATCTGTTGTGGTGTTTAAAACTATTGAAACGCATCAATTTGTGAGCCGAGGAAAGGTGAGATAATGATACAAATGGAAGAGGGAAAAATAGCGTACCAACCATCTAAACGTTAAGGTGTCTAGATGGTTGGTAAGTGGCTTATAATAGCTAGTAGTAGATCGGCTGTTGTATATTAGCTCACACCTATATTTGCCCACCTACCCCTTTAAACTTCTCAACAAATGCAGCAATTTTCTGGAAGACAGCCTGCTTTTTCGTTCTGTATTCTGGGTTAAGTGGACTTAACTTAGGTAGAGTGGAATTGAGCTCTGTGCCGTTTTCACTTGCATATTCTCGTTTTAATGATGCTGTAATATAGCGCTTAGCCGCCTCTTCGTTTAATTTCTCCGAGCTAATTAACTCTTCTGCTTCACGTTTTTGTTCAGCTTGAGCAAATTTGAAAAATTCATCAATAATACTGGCCTTGTCGATAATTTCGTCCAAGTTAGTTTGATTAATGAAATCAACAATTAAACTTTCTTTTGCTCGATTGCCAAGGCTGGAACGAATTAAACGGCGAACTTCATCAATTAATTCTGCCTTATTTTTATTCTTTTTATTGTTTTCAAAAATCAACTCAAGAATGTAATCTAAATTAATTTCCTGCGATTTGAGCAAGTCCACTTCAAAGACGACGTCATCCCAGTCAATAGTAGATTTATCTTTCTCGTTAGACGACTTTTCACGGCGTAACCAATCACGCGTATCATTATAGGTTGAGCGATAATCTTGAATAGTACGCTCAGTTGGCATCTCAATCGATTGCATCACGGCGATATCTTCATCACTCAGGTAATATTTAGCCTTAAATGCCTCAACAGCCTCCGGATTACTAATATCTACATGTTGTAGAGCCTTTAATCCTGCAAATTCATCATAGTTTTGCAGTACATTCTCCGCACGTAAATATTCACCAAATAGTTTGGCAAAATCCTTTTTATCTTGCTCTTTAATAATATCATCAGGATTAGGAAAGCGTCTTTGTAGCTCTGTCACTACCTCTAAAAATCCGCGACGTGCTTCGCCGGTGACTAAATCAGTAAAGCCTTCCATGTATTCTTTATAGCTTTTTTCCAGCACTACGTTTTTGGTGTTCTTATCACCAAATAAAGTGATGGCTTCAACTGTAGACTGTTCTAAATCACGGAAGGTGACGATATTGCCAAAGGTCTTCGTGGCGTCATAAATACGGTTAGTGCGTGAAAAAGCTTGCATTAGTCCGTGGTAACGCAGATTTTTATCGACAAATAAAGTATTCAATGTCGGCGCATCAAATCCTGTTAAGAACATGCCAACAACAATCAGTAAATCTACTTCTTGATTTTTCACTCGCTTAGCGAGGTCTTTATAGTAGTTTTGGAAACCTTTACTATCTACACCAAAATTCATTTTGAACGCTGCATTATAATCATTAATGGCCGCGCTTAAAAATTCTTTGGCACTGCTGTCCATTGCGGTGAGCTCAAAACTTTCATCAATAATCTCACCAATAGCATCTTGCTCTTCATTAGTGGCGAAAGAGAAGATAGTGGCAATATTAAGCGGTTTTTTATTTGCTTTATTTTCTTCAGTCTCTTTTTGTAAATTCTTGAACGCTTCATAATAAGCTTTGGCGGCATCCACGCTACTGACAGCAAACATAGCATTAAACCCCTTGCCACCGGCTTGGAGACGATGCGTTTTTTGCCTGAAGTTATTTAAAATATACTGGGAAATTTCACGAATACGAACAGGATGTAAAAAAGCTTGCTTGTTTTCTGCCGCTGTTAACTTTTTCTCGTCTTGTTCGGTTTCAATGGACTTAAACTGTGGTCTTACATCGTTATAATCAACTTTAAACTTCAATACTTTTTCATCACGAATGGCATCGGTAATCACATACGAATGTAATTCTCGGCCAAATACACTACTGGTGGTGTCTGCTCCTAAAGCATTTTGCGGGAAAATTGGCGTGCCCGTAAAACCAAATTGATAATACTTTTTAAATTTCTTCTTTAGGTTTTTTTGTGCTTCACCAAACTGGCTGCGGTGTGCCTCATCAAAAATAAACACTATTTGCTTATTGTATATTGGTAAATCGCTTTCACTTTTTATTAAGTTATTAAGTTTTTGAATGGTAGTAACAATAATTTTATTGTCATCTTTTTCAATATTCCGTTTTAGCCCTGCGGTACTCTCCGAACCATTAACGCTGTCAGGCGAAAAACGTTGATATTCTTTCATGGTCTGGTAATCCAGATCCTTACGATCGACCACAAAAAACACCTTATCGATAAAATCCAACTCAGTAGCCAAACGCGCCGCTTTGAAACTAGTTAAGGTTTTGCCCGACCCCGTGGTATGCCAAATGTAGCCACCACTTTCAGTATTACTCCAATTTTTAGCCTGATACGCACTTTTAATTTTCCACAAAATACGTTCAGTAGCCGCTATTTGATAGGGGCGCATCACTAATAAAGTATTGCTAACATCAAATACAGAATAATGAATTAACACATTCAGCAAGGTATTTTTCTGAAAAAATGTGGCTGTAAAATCTTTTAAGTCTTTAATCAGCGTATTATCAGATTTGGCCCAATTCATGGTGAAATCAAAACTGTTTTTATCACGCTTGGTAGTATTGGCAAAATAGCGCGTGTCTGTACCGTTTGAAATCACAAAAAGCTGTAAGTATTTAAACAGCGAGTTTTCTGTATTAAAGCTTTCTTTACTATAACGATGCACTTGGTTAAAGGCTTCACGGATAGCAACTCCGCGCTTTTTAAGCTCAACTTGTACTAATGGCAGGCCATTAACCAAAATGGTTACATCGTATCGATTCGCTTGCGCCCCTGTTTGCTTGAATTGCTTAATGACTTGTACTTTATTACGGGCAATGTTTTTCTTATCCACGAGATAGATGTTCTCAATATGCCCATCATCAAAAACAAAGTCGTAGATATAATCGTTATGAATCTTACGAGTTTTGTCTATGCTGTTATCATTGGGCTTATCTAAGTATTGCTCAATAAAGCGTTGCCACTCACTTTCTGAAAAATTAACATTATTCAGTATCTGCAATTGCTCACGCACATTAGCCAGCATTTTTTGGGGCGTGTTTAAGTCAGTAACATATTCATAACCTTGGTTGACTAAATCGTCGATCAATTCCCGTTCTAAATTATCTTCGCTTTGATAGGTTTCATTTAGCTGCAATTCCTTAGTGTATTTATCAAGTACGATAAAGTTATTTGATTCAGCAACAGTTTTGTATTCGTACATACTTCACCTATAAATTCGATTCACTCTAGTCTTCTGCCTGTTGGAAGCGGTACATAGTGTTAATTTCATTAACCAGATAGCGCAAAACACGCTTGTCATCTTCCGTAAGCTCAGCGACCTCTTCACCTGCATGTTTTGAATGACTAGAGATATTAATAATCCTGGCTTCATAAGGGTTAGGTCTGCCATCATCGGTTTTTGGCAATAAATCACCCCACTTTTTATAGCCAAGAAAAGTAGAGGTTTTTTCTAATATATTTCTTAAAAAGTTGAAGTGATATTTGCTCAATTGACCGCTTTCGATGGCTTTTTCGAGTTCTGACTTCAGATAAAGATGATATGAAAATGGTGAATCATTAGGTTGGATTGCTAGCTGATATGTGCCATCTTCATGCTTTGTCAGCCTATATTTCTCAAACCACTTCTTTTTATAGCTTTTATCATCACTGTTTAGCTCATTGTGTAGCACATTATAGAAAAGAGGGTTATGTGTCGTGATGATGAATTTAACGGTAGACTCGTTAGATTTAATAAGTTGCGCAAGATGTACTGCCAACTCAATCAAATGGTTTTCATCTAACGAGCTCACAGGATCATCAATAAAGACGCATTGCAATTGATTAAACTGATCTGTTTCTCGCTCACTGGGTTCAGCAACATTTAGCACGCTTATTACTTGCTCAATCAGTGTGTAAAACATACTCCAGATAAAGTTGCTTTCTTCGCCTTTTGATATTTTAACATTTTCAGTTGGTGCTTCATTACCACGTTCGAAAGAAAATGTGACCTCCGAACTATTTTCGCTAAAATGTGGAGTTAATTTTTCATCCGTATAGCGTTGAAAGTTAGCAATGATATTCCGATCTTGCCCTTGGTCTTTCAGCACCCAGTCTGTAAATGAATTCGGCTGGATTTTGAGTTTAGGCTCGGTATTCTCAGATAAGTCGTTATCCCAGTAAAACAAGTCTTCGGTAAAGGCGTTGTAATACAAAAAATTAGTACGCGTCAATGATAGTTCTTCATTGTTGCTACTTTCATCATTATCATTTTTAGGAGCAACAAGCTGTTTAAATTCCCGCGAAAGCCGGGTTTTACCCGTACCATTAAAGGCATAGATCAACTGCACTTTCTTGTTGGCATCTTTTAGCTGCTGTGCTATTTCCGTTAGCGTTTTGCTCATATTACGCCGCTACCTCTGGCTTGGGGAAACTCAACAGCAGATCGCGATAATATTCGTATTGCTTTTGACGTAGTTCAATTTCACGAGGCAAACCTTCGCTAATGGAGTTAGTTAAAGCGTCGAATTTATCTAAGGTAGAGACGATACGAGCTTGCTCGGCTAGTGATGGAATAGGAACAAGAATTTTTTCTAGATCACTCTTTGAGACCCTACGAACCTTTGTTCCGGTAATATACTTTCTTTTCTGCGCCTGAAAAGCTTCCGTTTGAAAATAGTAGGCTAAATATTTAACGTTTTGTTCGTTCCTGAACAACATCATATCGCCAGAAATAGCAACTTGACCGCCCAGCCATGCCAGTGGTTTCACAACATCCTCATCATTTTCGGAAGTTGTTGCAAGCAGAAGGTCATTCTCATTAGCTTTTCTCAATTTTTTAGCTAAATTTTCAGATACATAAGTGAAAGTTATATCAGATGATAGGCCATATCTGGTGTAGATTTGCCCATAATGTATAGCTGGAAATCCATTTTCAATGAAATCTTTTTTTTGCATTCCATTGCCACGAATAAATTCACCAATTTCCCCCAAAGTCTTCCACTCCACCTCACTTTCTTCAAAGCTTAACAATTGGTCGCGATAGTAGTTGTATTGTTTTTTGCGAGCTGTAAGCTCAGCGGTAAGCTTAGCGGTAAGCTCGGTAAAGGTGTCCAAAATGCGGACGATTTCAGTTTGGATATCGAGAGATGGGATGGGAATTTGTATTTTGTTTAATATAGCCTGTGTCAGGCTAGGTCTCCCTGAACCTGTGTCTAGCGCCAACAGATCGATAGTTTTGATAAAATAATATAAAAATTTAGGGATGATTTTCTTAGTATTAATTTCTGTATAGTAAATTGTGTCAACATTCCAAAAAGGTGACTCAATATAAAAAATATTTGTTATCGAGCCCTTGCGGGGAATTAAAACCGTTGGCTTATTATATGAATAGGTATCGACATACCCCATGATCCCGCCTGAACCATACACTGGAATATCGCCAGAATTCAATCTTTTCCAATCTTTGCCATGTTTTATTTTCGCCACTTGCTCCAAAGATTCCCATTCCACCTCAACCCCTTCAAGCAATTTTTCCATAAAACTCATATTGCTCATGCCTCACTCTCCGTACCTTCAATCTCAGCAATAATGGCATCAATATCCGCCCGCAGCTGGTCGATTTTTTTAACGGTAGTCTTTAGTTCAGCATTGAGTTTTGTAATATCAATCTCTTCACGATTGTTTTTGGCTTCTACATAACTACTCACCGACAGGTTGTAATCGTTAGCGGCGATGGCTTCAAAACTGACTGATTTTGCCAAATGCTCAACATCAGCTTTGCTATCAAACATCTGCATAATTTGTTCGATATGATTGTCGGTGAGTATGTTGTTATTGGTTTCTTTTTTAAACAGAGTGCTTGCATCAATAAACTGGGTGGTGGTGTCGGTTTTGTGTTTAGACAGCACAAGAATGTTTACAGCAATGGTCGTGCCAAAAAACAGGTTAGGTGCCAATGAGATCACGGTTTCAACATAGTTGTTATCTACCAGATATTGGCGGATCTTTTGCTCAGCTCCACCACGGTAAAAAATACCCGGGAAGCAAACAATTGCCGCGCGGCCTTTGCTGGATAAGTAACTCAATGCGTGCAGTACAAAGGCAAAGTCGGCTTTGGACTTCGGCGCTAATACGCCAGCGGGAGCAAAGCGGTCATCATTGATCAGTGTTGGATCATCACTGCCAATCCATTTCACCGAATACGGTGGATTAGAGACGATGGCATCGAACGGTTTGTCATCACCAAAATGCGGTTCGGTTAAGGTATTGCCCAACATAATATTAAACTTGTCGTAGTTAATGTTGTGCAAAAACATATTCATACGCGCAAGGTTATAGGTGGTATGGTTAATCTCCTGACCAAAGAAACCGTCTTCAATAATGTGGGCATCGAAGTGTTTTTTGGCTTGTAATAGCAGTGAGCCCGAACCAGCGGCTGGATCATAGATTTTATTCACGCTGGTTTGCCCGTGCATGGCAAGCTGAGCGATTAGCCTGGAAACGTGTTGTGGTGTAAAAAATTCACCGCCTGATTTACCTGCATTAGCAGCGTAGTTAGAGATTAAAAACTCGTAAGCATCACCGAACAGATCAATCTTGTTATTTTCAAACTGACCAAATTGAAGCCCTGCCACGCCTTTTAATACGGCGGCTAAGCGGGTATTTTTATCTTTAACTGTATTACCTAAACGGTTATTGGTGGTGTCAAAATCGGCAAAAAGACCCTTAATCTCGGCTTCAGATGGGTAGCCGTTGGCTGAGTTTTCAATAGCGACGAAAATGGAATTTAAATCTTTGTTTAAATTATCATTTTTATTAGCATTTTCGGCAATATTAACAAACAGCTGGCTTGGGTAAATAAAATAGCCTTTGGTTTTAATAGCGTCATCTTTAATATCGTCAGTGATAACATCATCTGGAAGCTCGGCATAGTTAATGCTTTCATCACCGCCTTCAATGTAGTTTGCAAAGTTTTCACTTATAAAGCGATAAAACAGCGTACCTAGTACGTACTGTTTGAAATCCCAGCCATCCACCGAACCTCTCACATCGTTAGCAATTTGCCAGATTTGACGCTGTAGTTCGGCGCGTTGTTGGGTACTTGTCATTGTGAAACTCCACTTTTAATACGTTTTTGAATGGCCATCGGCCCATAATCATCCCAGTATTATAACGAGTAAAGACGTTCTAATCATTTTGAATCGCTACAAGTTTAGTCGTCATCTCTGGGGCATTTTGGACTGCTTCCAACCTGATAGACAATCCACTTTTTTATATTTCTTTGAAAAATGCCTACATTAAGAAAAAATTACTCTTCTGGCAGGTTATTTCAGCGGATTTTACTCGACTTCTGGAGAACAAGGAGAGCCTAATTCTTTGTATTTACTAGATTTATGGGCTTTGCTAGACGATGAGAGAGGTTGATATGGCGCGCCCTACAGGATTCGAACCTGTGACCTACGGCTTAGAAGGCCGTTGCTCTATCCAGCTGAGCTAAGGGCGCATCTTGAGAGATGAGCTGCATCAGTAGTGCTCTGATGCGGGGAGAGATTATACGGTGACAACTCCTTGAGTCAATGGCTTTTCTACTTATAAATCTTCATCTGGCTATTTTCTGATTATCAATAAAACTGACAGCACGTTCATGTTCTGACAAAATAGGTAGTATCCCAATGTTTGATTTATGGATTTATTCGTACATGCCAGCAAAAATTATTGACGGGAAAACGATTGCGCAGACAATCAGAAGTGAAGTCGCAGTGCGTGTTCAACAACGTGTTGCTGCGGGAAGACGTGCTCCTGGTCTTGCCGTTGTTTTAGTCGGCGAAAATCCGGCTTCTCAAATTTATGTCGCAAGCAAACGCCGTGCCTGTGAGGAAGTCGGGTTTGTTTCCCGTTCCTATGACCTGCCAGATACCACCAGTGAAGCCGAGTTGTTGAATCTTATCGATCAGCTTAATAATGATTCAGAAATTGATGGTATTTTGGTTCAGCTCCCTTTACCTGCCGGTATTGATAATGTCAAAGTTCTGGAGCGTATCCAGCCTGATAAGGATGTTGATGGCTTCCATCCCTATAATATTGGTCGTTTGTGTCAACGCGCTCCAAAGCTGCGTCCCTGTACTCCGCGCGGTATCGCAACGTTGCTTGAGCGTTGTGGAATCAATACTTATGGGCTGAATGCCGTCATTATCGGTGCTTCAAATATTGTTGGTCGCCCAATGAGCCTGGAGTTGTTATTGGCTGGCTGTACCACCACGGTGACTCATCGCTTTACTAAAGATTTACGCCACCATGTGGAGCACGCAGATTTGCTCATTGTGGCTGTTGGTAAACCAAACTTTATCCCTGGTGAATGGATTAAACCTGGCGCTATTGTTATTGATGTCGGAATTAATCGTCTGGAAGATGGAAAAGTCATCGGCGATGTTGATTTTGAAACCGCGTCAGAGCGTGCAAGCTGGATCTCTCCGGTTCCAGGGGGGGTTGGCCCAATGACAGTCGCGACACTTATCCAGAATACCTTGCAAGCCTGCGAGGAATACCATGATGTGGAAAAAATTGAAGGTTGTTAATGGAAATTTTTTATTTAGAAGGCCATCCTCATGTGGCGCTGTGTGATCTGTTAAAGTTTCAAGGGTGGAGCGAAAGCGGCGCTAGCGCTAAAGCGGTTATTGCTGAAGGTCTGGTTGAAGTAAACGGTCAGATAGAAACCCGTAAACGTTACAAAGCTATAACCGGGCAGGTTGTTACCTTTGATGGTAAATCTGTTCACATTAAAGAATGATTAAAACGGGCTCCCTTAAAAATGAAGGGAGCCGTAGATTGCGGGTAAAGTATTCGCTTTTTGGTTGGGATTGACCGAAAAAGTGTTTAATCGGTAATGGTTGGAAAGTGAGTTAAAGCACGATTAAGCTTGATTTAGGGACTTATACCCAATGGATTTCAAGATGCATCACGACGGCAAGGGAACGAATCCCCGGGAGCATAGATAACTATGTGACCGGGGTGAGCGAGTGCAGCCAACAAAGAGGCAACTTGAAAGATGACGGGTATATAGGTTGAATACCTTTGGATTAAATCCGATAGGTTATTGTTGTTAGTTAACCGAAGTATCTGTAGTTAAAAAGTACCTCGATGAAAAATAATGAAAATGTAAAAAGGTTATAATGGTAAATAAGAATTAAACCTTAAACCTTAAACTTAATGTACAAGTTAATCTCTGTTAAATGTGAAAAGCACTAATAAGTAGAAAAGGTTTTTTATATCGGAGATAAACGGGATGATGAAAAATATTTTAGCTTCGATATTAGCTTGAATAAACGGATGACCAAAATGGATATTTTTATTAACCTAAGTTGATTTTACTGGAAATTTTTATTTTACCCCGTAATTCTCTATTTATCTTGTCCACGATTATAGGTTTAAGCTGTAGGTAACCAACCTTAGTATAAGCGTGGTTTTAATCATCCAGTTTGACATTCGAGCTTTCTCATAGTGTTCTGTGCAGGGGGTATTTAGGTATTAAAAGGTCACTTATCAAATGGTATAAAATTTTAACCCTGTTTAGTGAATATGCAGTATTTAAGGTGTTGTGCGCTTTTAATACAATACTTATTGAAAAATGTGTAATCTGATGATAATTTAAACTTAATATGCTGATTTTAATGATAAAACAAACCAGTGGAGTAGATAGTTTGGAATTAAATCAAGTAATTAAAGCGCTTAATGAATCTGGTAACAACTGGACCGTAGAGCAAATCGGTGAATGTCTGGCAATGACTAACGAAGACGGAATTAAGGCTCATCTGGCTATTTGTGGAAGGCAAATTACAGTGGAAGCATTACTGTTTTCGGAAGAGAATGTTTTAGATCCTGCCGCCTTAAATCAGTTTATTTTAGAAACGCATAAGATGATTCCTCTGACTTCAGTTGGAATAACTAAAGTAGATGGTCAATCTTACTATACCGCTTTTGGTTCATTGTCATCAGAATCAAAACAAGAAAGCGTTGTCATCGAAGTCTCTACGTTGTTTGCCAACATCACTGAACTTCTTGATGCGTATTCTGAGTTCCTAAAATAACAATATAGAGGCAAATATTAATGAACGTGTGGAAAAAGCTTTTTAAGGCAATCAAAGGAACGGTAAATAACGCGGCAGAAGCTGTTGCTGATGGCAATGCTCTGACGATCCTTGATCAGGAAATTCGAGAAGCAAAAGCAGAAATCCGACGTGCGGATGAAAGTCTGGTTAGCATTATTGCTAAACGAAAAATGGCAGAGAAAAAGGTTGCGGATATCAAAAGCAGTATCTCAGAGTACGAGGGTTATGCTCGCTCTGCCGCAGGTAAAGGTGATAATGGGCTTGCTCTGGAGTGTGCTCAGAAAGTTGCGACCTTGCGTGACGAACAGGAAAAAGAACAAGGGTTGTTTGAATCGTTCCAGAAGGCTGAAACGATGCACCGACACAATGTACAGGAGGCGAAAAAGAAGGTGTCTCAGCTTGAGAACCAAGTTGATTTGGTTAAGGCAACTGAGCAGGTGCAGAAAGCCCAGGCAGCGACTCACAGTTCTGTCGTTGGCGCTTCTTCAAAAACATCTACCGCCCTTGATTCTCTTGAGCGTATCAAGTCACGTCAGGCTGAGAAAGCGGCTCAGTTCGAGGCTCAGCAGGAGCTCCACGATAGTATGACTTCTAGCGATCTGGATAAAAAGCTTAAAGAGGCTGGCATAACTTCAAGTTCTATGTCCGCAGAAGATGAACTTGCTCGTATCCTTGGCAAGTAAATACCCAGTTGTTAAATCAAGATCCTGCTTTTTAAAGTGGGATCTTCCTATCAAGAGATATTTCTATGCTTTCCAAAATCGTAGATGCGTTTAAGAGCGCATTCGGGGGTAAGGCGGTTGCGCCTGTTGTTCCAAAGGTGCCGGAAGTATTAGGTTTGCGTATTGGTGGTGCACTTGAGATAGACCCGCTGATGCTAAAACTGATTGAATCTGACCTAACGATCGAAAATGCAGCTTCAACTCAGCTTATATGTTCCGTTGGTGTTGTCGATTTAGGTGATAACGTGCGTTTGGTTCGTTATTACACAGATGATGAAGGTTACCTTCAAGTGCTGCAAGAAGGGGAGGGGGATGACGGCGTGAAGGAAGTGAGCCTGTGGTACTTTTACGAAACTCAACCGATCGATTCACAAGCTCAATGGGATGCGTTGATTGAAAACGGTATCGTTACACCAGGCAGACGATATGATCTCGATGGTACCCAGTTCTCTCAGTTATGGGACAACATTAAGCCTGTGGCTGTTACCGAAAAAACTTACAGTAAAGAGGGACACATAACTGAAACTGATCAGTTTGTGATGGTGTATACGCGTCAGGTTGCTCATAACAGAACAGAAGAACTTCAGGTTGTGGGAGAAGAAAAAGTTGTAGGGAGTCATCTGGATAGATTGATGGTACTGAGCACCGGTATTCAACTTAACCAAACTGATTTTAAAGTGGTGGCATAAATGATCACATTGGAGAATGAAGAACAGGCTTTCACGCAATTTATGCATGGTGTAGGCAATTTTGGTTTATGTTTTGGGCTGGCGCTGGTTTTTTTCATCGTTTTCAAATTCATCTACACAATAATTACTCCGCATGATGAATGGAAACTTATTAAGGAAGAGAAGAATAGTGCCGCTGCGATATCGCTTGGTGGTGCTCTGGTTGGTTACAGCATCGCTATTGCAAGTGCAGCAAGCAACTCTGTGGGGGTTATTGATTTCGTGATGTGGAGTGTTGTTGCGCTGTTGGCTCAGATTGCTGGCTTCTTCATGGTTCGCATATTCATGATGCCAAAGATTGTATCCCGCATTGAGAATAATGAGGTCCCTGCTGCGGTTGTGCTGGCGGCGGTGTCAATTTCTGTTGGTCTTTTAAACGCAGCCTGCATGACTTACTGATTTAGGGATTGTATGACGAACGGGAATAAAAAGCGCAGAATGCGCAGCACAGCCATTAACATTGAGAGTAAGCGTAAATATTGGCGTGGTTTCTCATTCACGTCATTGGCGCTCAGTGTTGGTTCACTCGTTGGTTGTGGTCAATCGGCGGATGAGTTGTCAATTCATGTTTATAAGGATTTGGCGTCTTGTCAGAATAATCCGAAGAATACGATCGCTGCTCAATGTGAAACTACATACCAAGCGGCATTACGCGAAGCGGAGCGTACTTCGCAGAAATTTCGCCAGAAAGCGATGTGTGAGCTGGAGTACGGTGAGTGTGAAGCAATGCCGGGGCAAGTGGGTTATCGACCGAAGATGGCCGCCTTTATGATGGCGGAGGTGAAGCCAGAACAGTTTAGCAAGTACGACGTTGCTGAAAAGTATCGCAACGTGTTTTACCAGCCACTATTTACTTCAACATCAGGCTATAGCGACCTGTACGGTAAGCTTTTTTTCGCTGATGGCAAGGTCATTAGTACTTATTCCGATATTGGCAATATCCAGTATGAAATGAGCCGACGTTATTTGCAGCCGCTGGAGACGGTTCGCTTGCCAATGGAGAAACGAGAAGTTTCTCAAGTTGGAACGAATGCAAATGTTGTTGCAGGTATAAACCCTGTACTGATCCCCCGATCAACTGCTTATATTGCATCTGGGATCGTTGATGAAATCGGTGATTATTCAGAACGTAAACACAGGGAGAGAATGTATCGCGAGCGCTTGATACGTGAAAAGGAACAAAAGTTTAAAAGCAGCGATTCCCGTTATTCTGGCTATGATAGCAAGCCAATCGTCACGACCAAGTCTTCTGGTGGTTTTGGTTCAACATCTTCCGCTAAATACAGTTGGGGTGGTTAACCAGCGCTGACATTTTATTCTCAGGCCAGTCTCTTGCATGGAGTCATTATTGCCGCATTAAGCATTTGTGAGATGATTTTTTCCAAGATTCAAATAAGTATTATCAAAGGGTTAACGTCATGCTTCAGATCCCAACAACACCTCGTCATGATTGGAAAGTGCGAGCAAAAGAATTTGGGTTTGGTTTCCATACAATCGATAATGAGCCGTACTGGACGGAAGACCGTTATTACCAGTTTACTCTCAAGCAGATTGAAGAACATATTGAAGATCCGACAGCGGAAATCCACCGGTTGAGCCTTCAAGCAGTAGAGCAAGTGGTTAACAGTGATGAGTTGATGACTAGATTCCAAATTCCAGAAGCAATGTGGTCATTGGTTCGTGGATCTTGGAAGCGCAGAGATCCAAGTCTCTATAGTCGCCTTGATTTTGCCTATGATGGTAAAAACCCGGCTAAGTTATTGGAAATTAACTCAGATACGCCGACTTCTATTTATGAACATGGTTTTTTTAGCTGGCTGTGGTTGGAAGATAAGGTTAACCGTGGTGAATTGCCTCATGCTGCTGATCAGTTCAACTTACTACAGGAGTTGCTTGTTAATCGCTTTTGTGAACTGAAACCCTTTTTGCCATTCAACACGCTTCATTTTGCCTGCTGTAAGGGTACGGAAGAAGACAAGGGCTCGGTTGATTACATGGCTGACTGTGCCAAAGATGCCGGTATTCATACCGAGTTTGTCTACATTGAAGACATTGGGCTCAGCGAGTGTGGTCAATTTACGGATAGTAATAACAAGATCATAGACTCTATGTTCAAGTTGTACCCGTGGGAGTTCATGTTTCGTGAAGAATATGCTCAATACCTAGTCAGCGCGGGTGTTAACTGGTTTGAGCCAATGTGGAAATGCATCACTTCGAATAAAGCAATTTTGCCATTGCTTTGGGAGATGTTTCCAGGACACCCAAATCTGCTTGAAGCTTATTTTGCCGATGATCCGCAAGCCAAGTGCCTGACTTATTATGTTATGAAGCCGATATTCAGCCGTGAGGGCGCGAATATTAGTATTCATAAAGATGGCAAAGTAGTTGAAAAGGTAGATGGTCCTTACGGTGAAGAGGGTTACATTGTGCAGCAATACACCCCATTGCCAAAGATCGGTAATAGCCATGTTCTTATCGGTAGTTGGCTCGTTAATGATACGCCTGCGGGTCTATCGGTTAGGGAAGATATTGGCAGGATCACGAAGGATACATCACGATTTGTACCTCATATTATTTTAGGTTAATGATTCTATAACTGTTTATTTCTGGAGCAGGGTGGAATACCCTGCTTTCTGGCTCTTAGTAAACATCCAATTTTATTGCTGAAATGTCATGTTTGTATGATTTTTCATCCATTTTTTAACATGTATTCTCCTTCTTCTTTATTATTATGGTGAAGTACGGTACGCATCAGAAGTAAATCCAATTCAGTATCAGGGAGGTGTTTTTTGTCTTTGAGCTCGCAGCGGGTAACTGAATTATCCAGTTCGCGGCAGATAAAGTTATGAATGCGTTTAAAACGTGGGCTATACTCCGTTTCGTCAGCGTTACGCTTGATGGCAAGCAGAGTCTGTATTTCCTGCATCAGCGCTGCGTCTGTAACAGTTCCGGCCAGTAGGGTGTCGAAGCGCATTGGGGGGATACCTTTACCCGCTTCGATCCAACGTACCGCCAGCAATGGGCGTAGTACATAAAGGTATTTTTTCAGCCGAATTTTCTCGCCTTTTAGGTAACTACGAAAGTTTTTCTTTGCCATTGACAGATAGTGATATCGCGCTCTGTTGTTGGAGAAATAGTCTGGTAATAGGGCACGTAGTGCCGCCATGAACTCCACGTCTTCGTAGTAGATTACCGGTGAGTCTGCCCACTCCATCAGTGTCGGGTTGGCTCGTTTCAGCAGCCCTAAAGTTTTACGCAGTTCCCAACCACAGATATCCAGCTCGTTACTGATCGGTAGTTCAATGACATCCCGAGAGGGATCGACGCGTAAGTACCATGATGGCGTATGTACATAAATAAAACGTACATCGTAATCACTGTTTGTCGAGGCAAATCCCCAACCACGGCTACCTGATTCACAGGCGTAGAGTATTTGTATTTGCAGCTCTGTCTCAAGTTGCGCCAGTTTTTGGCATATGTGTTGCTTCATGATGTCACTGATACCAAATTTTTCTTTCATCTTGATTATCCTTTTACGCAAACCACTTGACGCAGGGTGTGAACGATTTCTACTAGTGAAGACTGAGCGGCCATTACAGCCTCAATGTCTTTGTAGGCCATCGGAATTTCATCGATGACGTCGCTGTCCTTGCGGCATTCCACGTGTGCCGTGGCACGCTTCTGATCCTCTATTGTGAAGCGTTTTTTCGCTGCCGTGCGGCTTACTGTTTGGCGTGGTCATTAACTCGTAATCGTTTGTTATCACATTGTTCTCCTGATTACTTAGCCGCCACCATTATTATATACCCGTCATCTTTCAAGTTGCCTCTTTGTTGGCTGCACTCACTCACCCCGGTCACATAGTTATCTATGTTCCCGGGGATTCGCTCCCTTGCCGTCGCGATCCATCTTGAAATCCATAGGGTATAATTTAAAGTAACGGATATTTTTCCTTTTTAATCAATGCTTCTGAATTTATTTTTTATCTTGGTCTTCTTTTGAACCATTAGGAAAACATTGTAAATAAAAACTTTATTCCACTATTAATATAGTATTATGTTTAATGGTAATTGCAATTATTTGATTTATTATTTTGTTGAGTAATGTTGAAATTGTGATGCTAATCTATATAAAAATGTGTTTGTAAAAGCATATATGAATTTATTATAGTTTTAAATTGTGTTGATAATTGTAAAGGAAATGTAAAACAATTAAATTATTTAATATTATGATATTGTTGTAATAGTATGTTTATATACTATTCAAATGGATGTATATTTGTGCATAATTATCATGTGGATGTGAAGAATTATTAAATGAGTAACATTATCTTTTGATGAAATAATATTTCTATGGTTGGAATAAAATGACAGTCTGAATTTAATATATTTTTTGAAAATATCAATATGTGTAGTGTATAGCCGATAACGTTTTTATTGATTTATTCTTGTGAAATTTTATTTATATCTCATTGATATAAATATTTGTAATCTATTGTTTTTATTGTATTTTTTGTTTGATTTATTTGCATTGTCAAGTGTGGAAAATAAACTTATACACTATTTATAACTGATAATTTATAATGAGTTAATGATTTCTTATTGTTTAAATATGTGTAAAAATAGTCACAAATTATTATTCTATTTGTCATTAACTAGATGAGTATATATGGCTGTTATCACTTTATAAGTGTAGGTAAATTACGGTTTTTTATTCTTTATTTGGTTTTTATATTCTTTTATTTATTATTGATTTTAATAATATCTCAATTTTCAATTGAAAAGCATGATATTAAAAATATTTAGTAAACATTTTTTCGGATAAAAAAAGAGTTTTGTTAATAATTTGTGGAGTACAACAAAATAAACAGGTGTTAAATTGTGTGATGATTTATTTGTCTTATTGTCAATCTTAACGAGATGATTAAAAAACTGCCCTTAATAGTTATTTTTTCCTATTCATAAAGGGGTTAATTATCTTCTTTTTCCCAATATTGCTTGCATTTTAATTTTAATCTCTTCATTAAAATTGTGCGGAAATTATCCGCGCAATTTGATGTTGTATTGGGTAATGTGAATTTATGTGTCAAATTAGCCAATTAATTTTGGCTAATTTGGCGATTATTAATCATCGTTAATACTTGCCAGCACATTTCCTGCCTGTTGATAACCGCCTTCTTCCGCATAGATAACGATTTTCCCAGAACGATGTGCGATAAGTTGCGTTTCCATTTTCATTGCTTCCATGACAGCAATGACATCACCTTGTTTAACTTCATCACCTTCCTGCACATACCAGGATTGTAAAACGCCGGATATTGATGCTAAGACGGGATTTGGTACCGCTATTGTCTCCTCAGCTTCATTACCTTTGCTCTCTGTGATGAAATTTTGCTCAGAATCAGGCAATGAAAGCCCTTTTAATAATTCGTCTGGTAGCCCTAGTTCATGCCGACGGCCGTTAATTTCAATAAAAGTACGTGTTACTTTTTCTTGATAATGGTTTTCCTGACGCGGAGATATTTTTATATCATTGATAAAATCAGTTTCGATCCAACGTGTATGGATGTTAAATGTGTCATCGGAAATAAAATCAGGATGCTCCATTACTGCTCGATGAAAAGGCAATACTGATGCAACGCCTTCAATGCTGAATTCTTGTAATGCACGTCGCGCACGGGCAATAGCTTGTTGTCGGGTTGGTCCGGTGACAATCAATTTAGCCATCAGCGAATCAAAAGTGTCAGGGATGGTGGAACCTGCTGCAACACCAGAATCCAATCTTATGCCTGGGCCGGAAGGAGGAGAAAATACCGTCACGGTTCCGGGCGTCGGTAAAAATCCTTTACCTGCATCTTCGGCGTTAATACGGAACTCAAAAGAATGGCCTAAAGGGATCGGTGTTGTTGTCAATGATAAAGGTTTACCTTCAGCAATCCGGAATTGTTCTATCACAATGTCGATCCCTGTAGTTTCTTCGGTGACAGGATGTTCAACCTGCAAGCGAGTATTCACTTCCAGAAAAGAAATTGTGCCGTCTACACTGAGGAGAAACTCCACAGTACCGGCTCCGATATAACGGGCGGCGGTGCAAATATCTCGTGCCGCTTGATGGATACGCTGGCGCTGATGTTCGGTCAAAAATGGCGCCGGCGCTTCTTCTACCAATTTTTGGTTACGCCGTTGCAGTGAACAATCACGTGTACCAAGTACCACTACATTGCCATGTTTATCAGCCAGAATTTGCGCTTCAATATGACGAGGTTTATCCAGGAACTGTTCAATGAAACATTCTCCACGGCCAAAGGCCGCTGTTGCTTCACGAACAGCTGAATTGTAGAGTTCGGTGACTTCATCAAGCCGCCATGCCACTTTCATGCCACGTCCACCACCGCCATATGCTGCTTTGATTGCAATTGGCAGGCCATATTGTTCGGCAAACGCCAGTGCTTCCTCTGCGTTTTTCACCGGTTCTTCTGTTCCTGAAACCTGTGGTGCGCCTACCTGTTGGGCAATTTTGCGTGCTTTAACTTTGTCACCCAGAATATCAATTGTCTCTGGTTCAGGACCAACCCAGATCAATCCCGCATTAATAACGGCACGGGCAAATTCTGCACGTTCAGCCAGAAATCCGTATCCGGGATGTACCATGTCGGCACCTGAACGTTTCGCAATATCCAATAATTGGGGAATATTAAGATAAGTATCTGCGGGGCTGTTTCCGCCTAAACTGTAAGCCTCATCAGCCAATTGTACATGTTGTGCATTGATGTCCGAATCAGCGTAGACGGCGATAGATGGTAAACCATAATCCCGGCAGGCACGGATAATACGGACGGCGATTTCACCGCGGTTAGCAATCAAAACTTTTTTTATGGGATGGTTTTTAATATTCATAGTCATTGTGATGCTCAGAGCGGCAATCGCTCTCTTTTATTTCGTGAAATTCAGTGATGGGATTGAAGCGAATACGGGCGTTGACAGAAATTTGTCCGGCAAGATCAAGATGATAGCTGGCAACGGAACCAATCACGGGGTAACCGCCGGTCAAAGGGTGATCTGCTAAAAACAAAACCGGTTGACCACTGGCGGGAACCTGAATTGCGCCGGTGGTCGTTCCCTCACTCGGTAACTCTTTATGGTTAAGACGCGACAGTGGTGTGTTGCCATACAGACGAATACCGACTCGATTAGATTGTGGTGTAACCTGCCAAAGTTGGCTTTTTAGCAGGGATAACGCTTCTGTTGTGAACCAGTCAGTACGTGGCCCCAGAATGATATCCAGTGTAATGATATCGTCAGAAGTAGGCATATTAAAAGCCGGCCTTTCATCCATTGATACCGCGCAACCCTGCGTCACAGTAAGAATATCCAAAATATCGCCTATAGCGATTGGCTTGGGGCCAATGTGTGCCAGCGTATCGTAAGAGAGGCTGGAGAGAATAGGTTGCTTGGCAAAGCCGCCACGCACAGCCAAATAAGAACGCACTCCCGCTTTGGGCGTTCCTAGTGTCACTGTATCACCTTCACTCAGATCAATAGGCTGATAGCCATCAACCTGAAACTTTCGGCCAGATGCTGTTTGAACAGTGATTGGGCAGTCAGCACCTGTGACAGCGATAATGACATTGCCATGAGAAATAAAGCTTAATCCTCCTTGCACAATTTCCAGACATGCGTTATCCGAAGGATTACCGACGATCCGGTTGGCACTTTTCAGCGCGGTTTTATCTAGTGCACCGGCAGCGGAAATACCTAAACTAGCTTGCCCTGAACGCCCTAAATCCTGAAAAAGTGTTTGTATTCCAGTGGTTAGGATTTCCAGCGAGGAGCGTTTATCAACCTGTGAAGATAGAACGTTCTCTATGGGGGCAACAGGGGTTTTGGGTTTAGTGATAGAGATTGCTGCGCCTTTGCCTTGATCTCTGAAACGTACCCGGAAACCGGGTTGTAACAGGGAAGAGGGAGAACGCGAGAGATCCCACATGCGCTCTGGCGTGATACCGATGATTTGCCAACCTCCCGGACTGGCTTGAGGGTATATCCCACTGAATTCTCCAGCCAGACCAACTGATCCCGCAGGGATGCGGGCTCTTGGTGCCATTCGCCGAGGAACATGTAAACAGTTTGAATCTGCGACTAAATAGGCGAATCCGGGGGCAAATCCGGTAAAAGCAACAGTGTACTCACTTTCTGTATGTCGCTTGATAACTTCCTGTGTGGTGATGCCGAGAGTTTCCGCCACTTCAATCAGATCTTCACCATTGTAATACACCGGGATTTCAACGAGTTTCCCTGTTGTCCTATCCAGTGTATTCAGGTTGCGCCCATTGATTTCTCTGGCAAGTTTGACGGTGGAAACAACATTGGGACGAAATCGAATCAACAGTGTTCTGGCTGCCGGAATAATTTCTTCTACGCCAGCAATGGGGCAGGCGTTAAGTGAATCAAATAACGCCAGCGTTTCATTCAGATCATGAAGCTCGACAATAATGGCACCTAAATTAACAGGTAAAAAACGCACTAGGTACTCCTGAGCATAATAAGAGAACTGCCACTTGCTTAAATAAAGGAGCGTACGGTGATCCCGGCTTGTTGCAGGGTTATTTTCACCTGACGTGCCATTTCTACCGCATCTGGGCTGTCACCATGAACACAGATGGAATCTGCCTGAATACGGGTAAAGCTACCATCAATGGCTTCAACTCCCCCTTCGGTCACCAATTGCAACATGCGTCGGGCAACGAGATTAGCGTCATGAAGCACAGACCCTTTTTCCCGGCGGGAAACTAGCGTGCCTTGTGGAGTGTAAGCTCTGTCAGCAAAGGCTTCCGCAACGGTACGCAAGCCTTTTTCCCTCGCTAAATCCAATAGTTTTGAGCCGGCTAATCCAACCAGCGCTAAATTGTCATCCACTTCGCGAATCGCTGTAATAACGGCAAGGGCTTGGTATTCATCATGGGCAATGGTGTTATACAGTGCACCGTGCGGTTTAACATAACTTACGGTGGTTCCTGCCGCCGCTGCCAAACCTTTCAACGCGCCAATCTGGTAAATAACATCCGCGATCAGCTCATTACTGGAGATATCCATATTACGGCGACCAAATCCGACAAGGTCTGGATAAGACACATGAGCACCAATAATCACTTGATTTTCACGGGCAGCTTTTAAAGTTTGAAGTATCCCGGCGGGATCACCGGCATGAAATCCACACGCTACATTGGCACTGGTGACAATGCTCAGCATGGTATTATCGTCACCCATTTTCCATTGACCAAAGCCTTCACCAAGATCGCTGTTTAAATCAATAACGTTCATAGTCGTAACCTTAATAAAATGATATTCAAAAAAGCAGTGAAAAATTTAGAGTGCTTATAACTCTATAGATGGTAATTTCCGCTACCCCAATGGGCGTTGAATTAATGTGTTGTACCTCCACCAATAACCATGTCCTCACTGTTATTTAATGCTTGCTTGATAGCAATTTTCAGTGCTGTTGTTATTGTTTCCAGAGCCATACTTGGCGTACCGGGGTGTTTTACCGCCTGTTCAGGCAGGTAGGGAATATGGATAAATCCACCACGTACTTTGGGATAAGTCAGTGCCAGATGGTGTAGTAGGCCGTACATGACATGGTTGCAGACATATGTCCCGGCACTCTGTGAAATCGAAGCAGGAATCCCTGCGGCTTGCAGGCCACTGACGATCGCTTTGATCGGTAGGGTGGAGAAGTAGGCCGCAGGGCCTGCTGCCACGATAGGGGTATCAATGGGTTGATTGCCCTGATTATCGGGAATACGTGCATCGTTGATGTTAATCGCTATGCGTTCCAGCGTGATATCTGGTCTGCCGCCTGCTTGTCCCACTGCAATGACGAGTTCAGGTTGTATCTCATCAATAGCTGCGTACAGATAAGTTAGAGAAGTGTTGAATACACATGGGAGCTGGCGTGTCTCAATATGTGCTCCAGATAGCTGTTGGTTTTGCAATTGTCTGACCGACTCCCACGATGGATTGATGGCTTCACCGTCAAAAGGTTCAAAAGCGGTAATCAGAACGGTTTTCATGGGATCTCTCCTTACAAAAACATCAAAAAATAGAGCAGAAAAACATTGGCAATCAGCAGCGCTATTCCCGTGGGAATTTGTGCTTTAATGACCGCATTGCGATTTGGTAATTCCAACAGAGCGGCAGGAACGATATTGAAGTTTGCGGCCATTGGGGTCATCAGTGTACCGCAATAGCCTGAGAACATGCCGATAGCGGCCATGACCGCTGGATTACCGCCATGTTGCAGTACCAGAATGGGAATGCCGATCCCGGCGGTAACAATCGGGAACGCGGCGAAAGCGTTGCCCATTATCATTGTCAATAACGCCATGCCGAGTACGTATGTCGTTACCGCGATCAATCGATTATCCACCGCTAAATAATGTTCAGTCAGGTGAGAAATTGCGGTACCGACACCGGCTACGGTAAATAATAGCCCTAGCGTCGCTAATATCTGTGGCAGGATAAACGCCCAACCGATAGCATCCAGTAGGCGACGTGCTTCTTGGGTTGATTGAGCTACGCCTTCACGGGTCATTCTCAATGCAACGCCATATCCGACTAAACAGCCTACCGTCATGGAAAACAGTGTTACCAGCGTGGCATGGTTGCCGCTACCGAACAGTGCTTGTTGTAACCCAGGGACGTGGTTAAACAGTAATACGCCGATCACGGTGACGATAGGTATCGCCAGTGCGGGAAGAAAGAGACGATTACCCAAACGGGAGGCACTTTCCTGCCGTTGCTGAGGTGTGCGTTGATGGTAGCTGCCCAATCGCACACCGCCAAAACCTGCCGTCAGTGCCATCAATACGACGATTAGCCCGACACCGATATGTAGCATCTTTTGGGCCTCGGCTTCGTTGTCTGCCCATAGTGCTATTACGCGATAGCTCCAGTCGCCTACTAGAAACACGATGCCATATAGCGCCCAGAACAGGCTGGTGGTCAAGCGGCGAGGGTTGGCGTGATCACGCCAGGACATCACCGCTACGGCCAGCAGAACTGTGCCGGCCAGCCAATAAAGATACTGTTGCTGAAACATTACTCCACCTTACTTCGATTTTTGTCCATACCATTCAGTGCTGCCAGTTTGGTTGCGATGTGGTGGTCAAGACGAGACAAGCGGAAAGCGTGGATCAGGAAGGCACAGATGGCGGTAGGGAGCCCCCACATAGCGATATGTAGCGGTTCCGTTTGGATGCCGCCAGACTCCAGCATAAAGTTATGCATAAAGATGATTGCACCAAAAGCGACGAAAATATCCTCCCCGAAGAAAAGGCCAACATTGTCGGTTGCTGCTGACATGGCCCGCAGGCGATAACGTACATCGTCAGGCAGGTCATGATGACGGTTTTCCGTAGCCCCTTCTACCATTGGCGCCAGTAATGGACGCACCATTTGTGGGTGTCCTCCTAAACTGGTCAGCCCTAGCGCAGCGGTTATTTCACGAATGAACAAATAGATGATTAGCAAACGTCCGGCGGTTGCTGTTTTAATATTGCTAATCCAGGTTTGAGCTCGTTCTTTTAAACCGTGCCGTTCTAAAAGGCCGATAGTTGCCAGCGGCAACAGCAAAATCAATGGCAAATTTCGGGTATTAAGGAAGCCGGAACCTAGCTTTTCCAGAATCGCTGTGATCGGCATATGTGCGGCCAGCCCGGTGATGATCCCTGCGACAATCACCACCAATACCGGGTTAAACCTGAGTAAAAAACCCACGACAATAACCGCTATGCCAATCAACGGCCATAGATTCACCATCTGTTGCATGTTGTGTCACCTCTGTACATGAAAATAGCTGTCGCCTGCTGTGTCGTCATAGGCTGAATTCCTGTGTGATAGATAAATGTATATCTAAGCAATATGCGTACCATCGTTGGATAATTTGTATTTATTGTTAAATAATTGTTTTTGTATTGTTGAGCAATAAATAGAGTGAGGCGAAAGAATAGGCAAATGAAATTATTTTTTAGTCATAAAAATAAAACGTAGATCACTTTTTACAATAGTGATGCTCTATGGTGGTGCGCTGAATGCACCATCATGAGGCAAGTTTAATTAACCTCAGCTTCGTTTAAAAATAGCGATATCACAATCCCGTAAATTCAAGCTCGGTTTTTTAGGTTGGAATGTATAAGCAATTAGGCCAGCGACGATTTCCAATAAAAAACCGAGCTGACTGCGGTGTCTTGAATGCGCTATCTGCGAAATATTTTTAAGCTGATCCACGACCGTTTCTATCAAAAATCTCCTTCTTAGCATCAGTTTATCCCAGAGAGATAACGCTTTTGCCTTCATGTTACTACGGACATGAGTGATTAACGTTATTCCTTCTGCTTCCAGTTCATCGCACAAAGCCTGCGACAAATACCCTTTATCGCCATATAAACATCCGGTTAATCCTTGTACCAGCGCTTTGACGGGATGGCGATCATCCTTATTTCCTGAGGTCAACTTCACTGCCAGAAGTTCACCACAATCATTGATAACCCGATGAAGTTTAAAGCCATAAAACCAGCAGATACTGGTTTTCCCTCGCTGTGCGACGCCCTGAAATACGCGATGACGGGGAATACGGAGATTGTGGCAAACGGCAATTTTGGTTGAATCAATAAAAGCGATCCCCTGGGTTTCAGCCTTGCGTGACGAAAGAAAAGCACAGAGGGGAATGAGCGCCCTTTGCTTCAAGGTTAACATCCGGGTGTAGCTGACCAATTTGGGAAAATCGGCCTGAAGATAGTGTTTAACATGCTGAATATAAAACGTTTTAAAATCACGATAATGGCTCATGTGGAATAAAATGAGGATCGTCATGACTTCACTGAGAGAAAGGGAAGCTTCGCGGCGACGTTTGAGCAAGCCATTTTCAATTAACTGTTGATGCCAGAGAGGAATAAATTTTTGGCAAAAGTCATCGACGCAGCAGTAAAGTTCTTCTAAATTAACCATGCCTGAGGATCTCCACGATTTTGTTTTCTTTGACAAAAACTTTGATCGTGTCTCAGGCACTTAGTTCCCTTCTTAAGCAAACCTCAGGTTAATTATGGCGCTGAAAACAGTGGATAGGGAGGGTTATCGTTTTTCCACCTTTCGCGTGCGTGCAGATAGCCGCCGGGGCCTGATAATGCCAGCATCTCTGACGGTCGGTTGTGGTATAAATCCGTTTTTCTCCCTGCGGGCAGACATAACAATTCTGCAACTTGTCATAGGTAAAATGTTTCTTCTGAAAGGTATTCGGCCAACGATAACCCATGATGGGGATAATGCCAGACATTTCCGTCAGGTAACAAACCGGAATTAAATGTTAATATTTTTAACAAGTTATATTGACAATGAATGATACCAAAGCTACTGTGTGTTTCGAGTTTAGGTAGATAAAAATATTTAATATAATCACCGCTGTAAAAGGAAATCATAAAAACTCTCAATCCATTATAAGGAAGATAGTAAACATGTCTTTTAAAGCAAAGCCCGATGGTCATCGAGTTATTCTTGATGGCGCGGATGTCGGTAACTTTTGCCCGGAAACCTCGTTACTAGAAAATTTTGATAAATACAACATCGATATTCCCAGTTTATGTCGAGCAGGAAAATGCGGCTGTTGCAAAATGATGTTAATAAAAGGTCAGGTGCGTCATGGGAAACAGAGCGCATTAAGCGAAGATGAACTAGAAGAAAATATAATTCTGGCTTGCTGTGCCTATTCAGAATCAGATATCGAAATCGAACTTTATTGAGTAAGGACTATTCTATGAGTCTTATTGAAACTACATTAAAGAAATGGGATCGCTCTGCTATTGTCCGTTCCCGTCCTCGCCGATTACTTAACGAACAAGACCATCATTCTACCCTTTTCTTTCCTCTTGAACGTCTTCCTCTGTGTACGCACCCGCAAGTCGACATATTAGGTGATGAAGCGCTGCGATATATCCAAGTACAAATGCTTTATCACTACTTGAGTGGCATAGCTAACATTGAACTGGATATTATTAACGATTCCAGTTACAAGCTTTACAAAAATGTTGTCGGTGTTTATTTCCCCACCGAGATGCGTCTAGATGCTCTAACTGTAGTAGTGGATGAGTCATATCACGCACTTGTCGCTCTGGATCTGATTAACCAAGTCGAACAGATGACAGGCGTTGTCCCTCTGCCTATGCCCAAAGATACGGAAGCTTCATACGCGCTTGCGATGGCGCTTGAACAATCAAGCGATCAGCTACGTGAATTGCTGCGGCTGGTATGCGTGTCTCTTTCTGAACAAGCGCTAACGACCGACCTGATCGATGTTATCAATAATGAAGATATTTTCCCGTCATTCTATTTGGTGATGAAAGATCATGTTGCCGATGAGGGCCGTCATGCACGATTCTTTCAACAGGTTCTAGGCCATATCTGGTGTCACAGTGACTCGAAAATGAAACAAGCGATGAAAACGCCAATTATAACATTTATTGAAAGCTATACGACAGATGTCATCGCTAAGGATTTTGGTACGCAAATTTTGCGACATTGAAATATGGAAGAAGCAGTCATTGCCGCAGTTATTAACGATACCTATCCTGAAACCACAGCCAAACCTTGGGAAACAAATAATATCGTCACAGAACAAATGTTATTGGCATTGGAAAAATCAGGTATCCTTGCCGAACTACCAATAGCTAAAGCAACACACGCGTAATCTTAACGCATAAATTGAATTAATGCTGAGGGTCATTTTTATGCTCCCAAGGGAATTTATTGTTCATAGGAAGTAGGGATGGAATTGCTGAATATTGGATATATTGGCGATAGCGCTAGTGGAAAAATAATTACCGAAGAAATCCGTGAGTATGGTCATAAAGTCATTATACTTGACTCAATAAACAAATCTGAAAAAAAATTAAATTTAATTATCACAACAGAAAATCAGGCATCCGTAATACAATTACTTGAAAAGCAATCAGAATATCTGATAATCATAGCCTCAAATAAAGAAATTATTAAAGACTTTGATACCCTACAAGCTCAAGAACGTTTATCTCTGTACTTTACATCGCCGGGCAGATCCGGTTATTTGTGTGGACATATTTCTCGTGAAAGCCATAGCGCGGTGGAGAGCTACCTTGAGAATATTAGGAACAAAATTACTGATATTGTTGTAGGGCTATCGCGTGGTGAACTTCCCATAATTCAAGATACACCGTATTGCCTCGGACGAAAATTCTATGCTGAAGCGCCAACCCGTATTCGTAGCCTGATTTCCCTCTTATTACAGCGATTGGGTGACCAGATGCAAGGGATGTGCGCGAGCGATCTCAGTCATATGATCTGGTATCCCAATGCTGATTTTCATATAATCCCGGCAACGGAGGTCACATCTGACAATCGGTATCTGACTCACTTTTTCTTTAACGAAACTGGGGTACTTAAACATCATAAGTATGCTAAATCCGGCGTAATGATAAGTGTCGTGGCAAACGAGGACGGAACACAGCTCACCGTTTGTGGTGACGATATACGTTTTAGCCATTTTACGGATTATTTGGATGCATTAGTGTCGCCGACCATTGACCCTATTAGTGCCCCTTTCGTAACTCAGCCTGATGAATTATATCGTCTGAGTGGGTTTAACGAAACCGATGATCCGAGCCTCTTGTCCCAAGATATTACCACGCTGTTTAATCACCATGCCAAGATACATCCAGAACTCACCGCGCTGCATGCAGACAATCGCAACTATAGTTACGGCGAACTTAATCAAGCATCAGATCAAATGGCGTGTTGGCTACTTGAGCAGGACAGTAATAATGGTACGTTGGTTGCGGTTGCGATGCAAAAATCAGCGCTATTGCTGATTGTCTTATTGGGTATTCTGAAAAGCAATAAAACTTACGTTTTGCTTGATCCCCTAGCGCCGAAAACACGCAATCAAAACATCCTAGATGACGTGCAGCCAACACTTATTTTGGCAGATTCATCGCTAAAAGCAGGTAATGCCCCTTGCATATTACCATCGGCTATCAATTATCAAGAACTGCATGTTTCTGTAAGTGACCTTCCTGCAGCAAATAAAGATTCATTGGCTTATGTGTGTTACACCTCTGGCACGACTGGCAAACCGAAAGGCGCTATGATTACCCGAGAGGGACTAAGTAACGTTGCACAAAACCACCGTGATTTTATGCGGCTAGGTATAGGCAGCCGTGTGTTGGCTATTGCATCACTTGGTTTCGATGCATTCGGTTGGGATGTTTATGGTGCACTCGTCAGTGGTGCCACATTGTATTTAGCTTCAGCAGAGCTGCATACTAACATTGGTGCACTGCATCATTATTTGGCGCAGCATGAGGTTGAGCATGTCACCATTACTCCGGCCATACTGGAACTTTTACCACGTGATGTCTGGCAAGGCTTACGAAGCATGATCGTTATGGGAGATGCCCCCCCATCAGACGTAGTTGCCTGGTGGAGTGATCGCACACGTTTGTGCAATGGCTACGGACCCACAGAGGCTACTATCGCCACCTCATTGTGTGAATACCGTCCTGGAGTTGTATGGAACTGTATTGGTACACCATTGAAAAACTACCGTTGTCATATTTTGGATGCATACCATAATCCAATGCCCGTGGGCTTTGAAGGTGAGCTATACATCGCTGGTAACGGTTTGGCACAAGGTTATTTGCACCAGCCCACGCTGAGTGCTGAAAAATTTGTCACTATGTGCCTGCCATATATGCCAAATGAAGAGCGTATGTATAAAACGGGGGATATCGCCAAGTGGGATGAGCAAGGTAATATCATTTTCATAGGACGCAGAGATCATCAGGTTAAAATTCGTGGTGTGCGTATTGAAATCGGTGAGGTGGAAAGCGCCCTACGCAGCCATCCACAGGTAGAAAGTGTTTGTGTTGTGGTCAGAACGCAATCTGTCGATAAAGGTAAAATTTTGGTCGCCTTCGTGCAATCGACTTCGACAGAATTAACGTCAGATACTCTTCGCCACGCAATGGTGACATTACTGCATCCCGCAGCTATTCCAACCTCATTTGTTTTCTTATCTTCGCTACCACTGACAATTAACGGTAAAGTTGCCCGCCAACTGTTAGAAAACTGGCCGCTTGACGATCTAATTCATCGTATCGCCCAGCCGGAAACCGAAACGGAAACCATTCTCGAACGGATTGTGGCAAATGCTATTGGGTGCTCACATGCTGATGTTAACCATGAGTTTATCAATCTTGGTGCTCATTCGTTGACTATGAGCAAAATTGTAGCTCTTACTGCGCGTGATCTCTGTTGCCGCTTGAATATCGCCGATATTTTTCAGCACAATACAATTCGTAAACTGGCTGAATATATTGAGAACAAGGCCGTCGCAGCAGAACGCTCCATTGTAATTACAGAGGAACGACGCGCATTGCTGAACCCACAACAAAACCTATTGTGGTACCTGAGTGCGCTTAACCCCGATGATTGTAGCTACAATCTCCCAATTGCCGTGGAAATTCGCGGTCATTTAGACCTCATAAATTTTGAACATGCGGTCAACTTAGTCTATGAAAAACATGAAAGCTTACGAACCCAATTTACCGAGGTGAACGGCTTATCCTATCAGTATGCACAGCCGCATATTCCAATAAACCTAGCCGACCATCGCGTAGATGGGCAAAAAATGCCGCTTGAAAAGCTAGTGAAATCACTGTGTGAGATGCCTTTCAATATTATGCAACGGCCTCCCGTCACACTACGCTTGGTGCATTACCATGACCAACACCATGTACTGATCTGGGTGAAACACAACATTTTGACCGACGCTTGGAGCGAACAACTGATCCTCAACGATCTGTGGCAACATTACAACGATTTGTGCCTTGGCGTACAACATGCACCTCTATTGCCGCAGATACAGACCATCGATATCGTCAACAATAGTGCGGAGTTTTGTACTCAAAACGAGATCACTTATTGGCAACAGCATCTGGAATGCTGTCGTGAACTCGATTTTCCCTTGGATAAGCTTCGCCCGCTGATGCCGACACACGCTGGCGATCGCATACGCTATCCACTGCAAGCCGACATTGCCATACGACTGGAACAACAGGCTAAAACATTAGGTGCTACGCCTTTTGTCTTGCTTATGGCCGCATTAGCTTATTTACTGAGCAAATATACTCAGCAGCAAGATATTGTGATCGGCACCGCTATTGCCGCGCGCGATAACTTGGATCTGGCACAGGTCAGTGGATTCCACGTTAATACTGTTCCATTACGCACCATGTTGTGCCCACAAGACACCATCGCCAACCTGATCAACAAAATGGCGGAAACCTGTATCGGTGCCTATCAGCACCAGCAACTATCTTTTGACCGCATTCTACACCTGATCGACTATGAACGGGTGTAGAATAAAAACCCACTATTCCAGATTATGGCGATCTTGCAAAACGCTGGCGACGTGTGCCAAACGGGCCTGTATGGCTGTACGCTACAGAGGCTTCCTGTGGCATCTGGTTTCTCAATGTTCGATATGACGTGGAACTTCAATCTGACTGAGGGAAACATCACTATAGAACTCGATTACGCCAGTGAGCTTTTCTACCCTGCGACCATGCAGATGATACTGGATAACTATGAACAGGTTTTGGAACAACTGCTCACCCTGCCCAATTCTGCCGTCCTTTCTACCGTTAACCCGCTCTGTGCTGCTGAACAGCGCTGGTTGTTACAACTGGCTAGCAATCCGGTAGCAAGCCAACGCGGTTCGTTGATTGAACAAATCCACAAACTGGCGCAAACACAACCGCATAATATCGCCGTTAGTTGTGAACAACAGCAGTACAATTATGGTCAGCTATGGGATGTGTCTGAACGTATCGCCAACGTGTTGCAGTCCATTGATAGCCAGGCGTTCTCTGTTGGCATCATGATGGAGAAAAATTGCCGCGTTGCCGCCCTGATACTTGGCGTGCTTAAGGCAGGCAAACATTATGTGCCAATTGACGTTCATTATCCGGCTGATCGCGTAAGTTACATGGTTGAAAACGCACAGACCCGGATATTGGTCACAGATGGTCATCCCGAACGAGCATTGAGTCATATTAAAACCCTCAACTTTGAGACGCTGACAACATGCCCTGTAACTGATAACCCGCTGCCAACGCTTTCTGACGAGCTGCTAGCCTATATCATGTATACATCTGGTTCGACCGGGAATCCCAAAGGGGTGATGATCACCCAAGGTAACCTGAATAACTTCACTAATGACTTTGTCGAACGCCTGGCATTGGAGAGCCAAGATAAGGTGCTCAGTCTGACCAGCATCAGTTTTGACATCTTTGGTCTAGAACTGTTTTGTTCATTGGCCAGCGGTGCACATGTAGTTCTATGTCCACGTGAGACAGCGATGGATCCCGTGAAGTTGTACCACCTTATTGAGCAACAGCAGCCTCGTGTTATTCAGGCCACGCCTACCGTATGGAGCACCATTGTTAACCATCTTTCCCCATCCACAGAGCGTCCGCTGACGGTGTTGTGTGGCGGCGAGAAAATGCCTGCAGCCCTGCTGGCGCAGCTGCGGCGTATCGCTACCCAGGTACTGCAAGTTTATGGCCCAACGGAAACCACTATTTGGTCTACCTGTGCCGATCTGACACACCACGGTGATAGTGCATGTATTGGTATGCCAATCAACATGACGGATGCTTTTGTTATGGATGAAACTGGCAACCTGATACCAAGTGGCGCTTTCGGCGAACTTTGTCTCGGGGGAGCGGGTGTTTCGCCAGGTTATTGGAACAACCAGACGCTGACTGACAAGGTATTCTCGCAGAGTCAAGTGCTTGGCACCAGACATTACTTGTACCGCACTGGCGATATTGTTCGCTTTACCCGACAGGGACAGTTGGAGTATCTCGGCCGTAACGATCATCAGGTGAAAATCCGCGGTCACCGTATCGAACTGACAGAAATAGATTTATGTTTGTCTGCTATCGGAACCATTGAACAGGCGTTGAGTCTGATTGTTGGTGAAGGGCAACATGCCCGGATTGTTAGTTATCTGCAGTTGGCTCCCGGGGCAACACTAAATGAAAAAATGGTGCGTACAGCATTGAAGGCCAAATTGCCGAATATCATGATCCCTTCCGGTTTTGTGGTATTGCAGACATTCCCATTAACTAATAACAACAAGATCGACATACGCAAGCTACCTGCACCAGAAATGAACTATTCGGCTTCAGAGGACGATTATACTCCTCCAGCTAACGAAGCAGAACACAAGATGCAGCAGATTTGGCAACAGGTGCTAGCGTTGGCACAAGTCAGTGTCACGGACAGTTTCTTCAGTCTTGGTGGTAACTCATTACAAATTCCGCAATTGCTGCACGCGATCCGCCTAGAGATGGGGATCACCTTAACGATCAGGGAGTTTATTCTACACAGCCAGATCCGCGAATTGACGGTGTTGGCGCAGAGCAAGTCCGGAGAAACCGCCCATGGAACGCATTGAAATACACTACCAAGGGCGTATGCACCATATCCATCACAGAGAGCCAATTCGGCTCTCTATACGGCTATGTTTTGCGGATAACCCTGTAAACCTTTATGGTGTCACGCCGGTCAGTGATGAGCCACTCCGCTATGGCAATGCCGTAGCCAGTGTGCAATTTGGGGGGGCATGCAATGCCTCCCGTATTAGCCTAGTACCACACTGTCATGGCACCCATACTGAGTGCATTGGGCACATTTTACCTGATGTACACAATGTAGCCGACCTCAACTTTGCCCCTTTTATTGCCGCCACCCTGATCCGAGTGCCGTTACAGCGAGCCTCGGCAATGAAGGATAGCTATAACGCCAGCGCTGAAGATGATGATTGGGTGATCACCAGAGAAGCTGTTGATGATGAACTGACTCTGCTGACTTCAGATTATCTGCAAGCATTAGTTATTGCAACCGATGAACTCCCTTGGCTCCCTGATGGCGGTGGTGCCCCCTACTTTAGTCATCAGGCGATGGTACGCATAACAGAGCTGGGCGTGCAGCACCTACTGGTGGATATTCCGTCCATTGACAGGCTAAACGACGGTGGGCGGATGGATAACCACCGCTGTTTTTGGGGGATGACCGATCCCGCTTCGCCCATTGCTGAACGCCAGTGTACTTCTGTGACGGAATTGATCCACATTCCATCGCATATTTCACCCGGCCACTATTTTCTTTCCATACAGTTACCGAATCTATCAGGGGATGCCCTTCCCAGCCAGCCGGTACTATTCCCGTTTTCATAAGGTAAGAACGCGTCATGGACTACTCAAGTTATCTGCAATTAAACCAGTTGTTGGCACTCCAGCAACCTGCCTCACCTTGCAGTGAGCACCGCAATGAAAATCTGTTCATTATCACGCATCAAACGTATGAGTTGTGGTTTAAACAGTTGATCGATGAGATCCATCAAGCAATTGATCTGATTGGTGCCGGTGAAATACCAGCAGCCATCGAAGTCATGATCCGCGTTAATGCCATTGCACAAACCGTGGTAAACCAGATTACGGTCATTTGTACATTGAAATTTCATGAGTTCCAACGTTTTCGCGGTTATTTGGGAACCGCTAGCGGTTTTCAGTCTTACCAATTTGCTGGTATTGAGGCGCTTCTGGGTAAGGCAAACAGCAAAAAATTTCAGCAATACTTAGATGATGATGTTATCCAGCAAAGGCTGGCAGCAATAGTACGGCCTATTTCGCTCTGGGAGACTGTACGAGTTCAACTCATGCAGATGGGCGACCCAGCACAAAGTGAGAAAGATATCATCAAGAGTATGTTAGAACGCCCTTCCTGCGAGTCACTATTACTTAATCAGTTGCTGGATCTGGATTCGTTGTTACAGGAGTGGCGCTATCGACATGTAAAACTGGTTGAACGCACGATTGGTCAACGTAAAGGTTCAGGTGGTTCTGCGGGCTCAGACTATCTAAAGTCCACGCTTTTTAACCCAGTATTTGATGAACTGTGGGATGCAATCAACTGAATCATAACACGAAATCCAATGCACAATGGGATCGCAAGATCCCTTTTTCAAGATCACCATTATTATAATGGCAGGTAAGCCTTATGCACACTGTACACTTCCCTTTACCACGGCGTTGTCTGAAAAAACTGACCCCAGAACGTCAGGGAAAACTGCGGATAATTGCTTTCCCACATGTGGGCGGTAGTGCCATGGTATTTCAACGTTGGGGCAAACTACTGTCTCAGGATATTGAGCTATTTGCCGTACAGTATCTGGGCCGAGCAGATTTGTTACTTTACTCCCAATTGTTGTTTCCGCAAAGCACCTGTTATTGGGCACCGTTGGCTGCTTCTCAGGGGGACCGTGATAACTGGATTTATGAGCAAGATTTATCTGATTGGTGCCAGATCGCAAGCAGAGAATTTCAACAACACAGCTTTGACAGTGGGCAGTATCTGGAAGAGCAATGTAACTCCGTAGTAGCAAGACTCCATCGGTTGTTGGCCGGCCATTTAGCACCGACCAACGTTTAAATACTCAGGCGCGTTTTTTTTCACCTTTTGGCAAGGTGAGTTGCCGTTCGCTACGTACGATACTCCCTGCCAGCATCAGTGCACAAATGCTGCTAATTGTCAGTACCACGCCAAGGCGTTGCGTCAACCCTGCCAGAACCAAACCGCCCCCTAACATCAGGTAATACATCAAACCAAGGATCGCCCCCGCCGTTCCCATGCAATCTTTATAGCGCCGCAGGGCACGCGCCAGAATATTGGGAATAGCAATCCCATATGCCATCACAACCAGCATCATTGGTAAGACAAACCATACCGTTTCTTCCAGTAAGAACACTAAGATACCGCCAGAAAGCAGCAGAACACACGCCAGTGTTAGCAAAGCGGTAAATAACCAGTGCTTGGTGATCAAAAGCTTGTTAATGGCTGCGCCAAGGGCCACACCTGCTGCCAACACCAGCCCGGTATAGCCAAACCATTGCGCAGGAAGACCCAGTGTTTCAAAACGGAACGGTGCTAATTGGTAATAACTGAACATGCAGATATTGAATAGAGCGACCAACAGCGCACTGTGCCAGATGTCACCATCTTTAGTCATACGCTCCAGAGTACCGAAGAAGAAGCTTTTCACGACCTCTTGCGGGCGCGTTTCTGGCAGTTGCCATGCAGCATAAGCCAGCAACGCCGCCGCTAATATCGCCAGACCGCTAAAGACGCCCTGATAGCCCCAATAATGGGTCAGTAACGCACCGCTCAGCACGCCGATCGCCGGGCTAACCGCCATCGCTATCCCCATCACCGAAAACACTCGCGCCAATTCGTAGCCGCTGAACTGATCACGAATGGCAGTCTGGGTGCCCACCGATCCCACCGCTGCACCAAAGGCGGCCAATACCCTCGCCACCAATAATATGGTAAAACTATCGCAGAAGATCGCTAAGATCGATGCCAACATATATAACGCGAGTCCGGTAAGGATCGTAGGGCGCCGTCCAATCACATCACACATCCGCCCCCACACCACAACGCCGAGGGCAAAAGCAAAGAAGTAACAGGACAAAGTTTGCGCGGCCATTTCTGCGCTGACATGAAACCCTTCAGCGATATGAGTAAGCGCTGGGCTGTAGATCGTTTCCACCACTTGGGGAAACATCATCATAGATGTTGCTAGTGTGAGGGTAAGTTTGCGTTGCATAGCAAGTCCTGTGACTAAAGGTAAAATAGGGACACCAAGGTACCACCTTCGCTCTGTTGTCTGTTACAATATAAAAGACAAAAAATTTACATAATCGGACAGAGTATGACATGGCTTAACGCTCAGGATGCCTTTGATCCGGATTCATTCGACAATAGCGTATTGGGCATCGCAGCCGAATTAGCTCAGCATGACTCTGGCCCACACTGGCATAGGATGGGGCAACTACTGTTTAGTCAGCGAGGCTGTATGCGAATTACGCTCAATGAGAGCATCTGCATGCTCCCGCCGGGTCGTATCGCTTGGATTCCACCGCGGCTGGAGCATCGGGTGCAAGTTAGCGGTGTAGTAGGTTATCGCTCGGTGTATCTCGATCGCTCCCATTACCCTAGTCTGCCTGAATGCTTAGAAGTCCTGACTGCTTCACCTCTGCTACGCGAAGTGCTGGAGCGCATTGCCATCGCTGAGTTCGACACCAACTGGCAGCACGGTGCTACCGCTAATATTCTAGCGGTATGCCTGGATGAGATACAACTGGCTCCACGCGAATTAACCCTGCTGCCCCTACCCAGTGACCGCCGCCTGAGAAATTTAGCCGATATGGTCACAATACCGCCGCTGTACGAGCTGGCTAGTTATATCGGCGCATCGGAAAAAACCATTAGCCGCATCTTCCTGCGTGAAACTGGGCTGAACTATCAACAGTGGCGGCAACAGTGGCGGCTAATCAAAGCAATAGAGCTGCTAGCAGAGGGATACAGCCAATCTGACGTCGCTAGCCAACTAGCTTTTTCCAGCGATAGCGCTTTCGCCACCTTTTTTAAAAATATGGCAGGCAATCCTCCACGGGCATATATGGCAATGCGCGGTTAAGTTTGCCATTTGTCATAGGTAATCAATCCGACACGCTGTGTTATCCGCAGTTAGAACGGAATGTGCATTGCTCACAGAATCGCCTTGAGTAATTATCAGTTACGCTCGGCTATCACTCGGGTTGATGGTAAAAAAGAATTTACTGGGCGAACCGATATTGAAACGGTGTGGCCAATTGATTGCCAACGTTATCATCTACCACCATAACTCGATCATTTTATTGCAGCTGCTGAATAAATTAACACCAAGGCAGTGACACTGCTGACCAAATGTTGCTGGTAGCTTGGCAGTATATATTACTGAACGGTCATTATTCTTTTCAGAGTAATGGTAAAATTATTGACCTTGATGAAGTTGTGGCAGGACTGGATTTAGTGTGACGAGAATTTCGTCAGCTCTGGTTTATAACCCCAGGATAATTTATTAAAACAAAATGTTACATAGTTAGTCATTTTCGAGGGGGGCCTCCACTGGCTTCCATAATGAATCAAATCTAATTATGGCGTAGAAAACAGTCAGTGGGGAGGAATCTCTATGCTTGCTGGCAGTAGATGAATGTGTGAATATGCCTGCCATTCTTATCTTTAGCAACCGGGAGCTTGTGGTCAGGTTTGCTACATTTGGTCCGTTCTTTCAATTAATTATTATGAAAAAAGATAATTCCTCTCCTAAGACGTTAAGTGAAAAAGTAACAAATATTATCCGGCAAAAACTGATTATTGGGGAGTTATCACCCGGTCAACGACTATCAGAAGCGGCTCTGAGCGAACAACTTAAAATATCGCGTAATACATTACGTGAGGTTTTTCGTGTACTGACGCAGGAAGGGTTACTGCGATATGAACCTAACCGTGGTGTTTTTGTCGCCACACCGAGTATTGCTTCTATTATCGATATTTACCGGGTCCGGCGGTTTATTGAATGTCAGGCATTAGCGCAATCTTATCCTCTGCATCCTGCGGTTGAACATATGCGCAGTGCAATCGAAATGGCTAAACAGTGCCGTAATACTCAGGACTGGCTTGGTGTTGGAACCGCAAATATGGCATTTCATTCAGCTATTGTTGAACTGACTGACAGTGAACGGTTGATAACATTCTATGGGCATATTTCTGCGGAATTGCGTCTGGCTTTTGGTTATCTGAACGATCCTGAACTTTTTTATGTTCCCTATATTGATCAGAATGCCCATATTTTGGCGTTACTTGAGAAAGGTGAACCAGAAAGTGCGGCCTCCGAGTTAAAAAGCTATCTGGAGCAGTCAGAGCGTACGGTATTAGCGGCTTATATGCGCAAAAATCGTGCTTAATAAATGTTAAGAAAAGATAATATCTGCGACTAGATTGGCAAGTTTATTGATAAAATAAATTAATTTAATTAATATGTTTAAAATTTTTTCATATTTTGGTTTGTAACGTTATGTTTGTTTGGTACCTTTCCAGACAAAGGCGGTAGTGTCTATAAGGATCAAGGAAGTGAATGATAAGAGAAGCTATATATGCCCTTTGTGCCATGATGTTGAACTTTTTAATCCTCCCAATTACAGATCACTTGGTTATTAAAAACATAATTCATCGTATTTTTGCGGTAAGTCATATTAGTAACACGAGTTACAGGAAAACGTGACTTATAGTCCGTGGTTTGATAAGTAACATCGTTCGATACTTATCGAATGAAAAAACCTAACACTATAAAATCCCTTTTTGGACAAAGAGTTAGATATATCAGAATGGCATCTGGTATGTCTCAGGAAGCTTTTGCCGATAAATGTGGGCTTGATCGTACTTATATCAGTGGCATTGAACGTGGCGTCAGGAATCCCACGCTTGAAGTTATCAATGTCATAGCAAGTGGTTTGCAGATCGAATTAAAAGATCTGTTTGACTTTGACGCGGAGAAAAAGAGTTAGTCGACTTTAATTCGTGCATCAGTGATTTTCTCTCCAATTACGCTTTCTGAGACACTTGAAAGTTCTGTTGTTAAAAGTCGGTAATTTTCATCTCTGATTTGCACTATAGGAAATAGATGACGACTCACCTTGCTTGAAAAATGATGCGCTTCAACCAAAGGAATAACCATACGTCTTCCTGGTGTTTCAATGATGTCACTTTGTACATCAACAAACATACTGTATTTGCTTTCGCTCCGTTTGTATTGATAAACAACAAATTGCATTTACCAGTTCCTGTTTTCATCAGCAAATGAACCATATTGTTCAATAAATTGAGCAACTTCTTCCATTCCTTTGCGATTATCTGCTTTCCAGCTTTCAGCTTTGATTCGTTGAGCTTCTCTGGTCATGACTTCATTAACAAAACCTGAAATGTTTACACCGGCTGAACTCATGATCAGATAATTTTCTTTATCAACTGTTATGTTAACTCTATGCTTCATAGCACACCTCAAAAACACACTTTAAGTACATATTAAAAGTATGTATTTCGTGAAAACAAAAGGCAACCTGATTTTTTACGTTCGCATGAAGAAATGGATTGCGAACAGGAAAAGATAAATGCAAGTAATCATTATTCTTACCGAGTGGTATAAAGTAGATCGGAGCAGCTTATCTTATTGATAAACTGCTCCATTTTTATCTACAGCCACTTACTTTGTGTACCTTGAAGGCCATATTTCAGCGGGATCGCGATCCAAAGCCGTGGCAATAAGCCGTTGACCTTTGGGCCAGCGGCGTTGCAGGGTATTAGCAAGGGTAGATGATGCTAACCCTGCTTCCCTTGAAACGGCTGCTAATGATGTTCCCCGTTTTTTCAGCTCGGCGATAATGTCTGCTGGGTGCCAGTCCTGATTTTTCATTATTAATCCTCCACGTTACGGATAACTTTGATATGAAAAGGTAAATCGTTACATAGTAGACTATAAGTCACATATGATAACATAACTTACCGCAAAAAGTGACTCATAGTCCGTGGTCTGATAAGTAACATAATTCGATACTTATCGGATGAAAAAGCCAAATGCTGTAAAATTCCTTTTTGGACAAAGAGTTAGGTATTTCAGGCAATCGTCTGGCATGTCTCAGGAGGCTTTTGCCGATAAATGTGGAATTGACCGGACGTATATCAGTGGTATTGAGCGTGGGGTTAGAAATCCTACGCTTGAAATCATCAATATTATTGCGAGTGGTTTGCAGATTGAGCTGACAGACTTGTTTGATTTCAGTGCAAAGCCAAAAGGCTAAAATAGTCTCTTTCCCCTTTATTTCTTGGAAATTTTCTTATCTTTTTGTTGGAATGAATTACTGTGCTAGCCTTGATAAAGGTTGAGAAAATGGGTTGGTGGTAACTGATAAATACGATTAAGGAAATGTTATTGTGAGTAAATTGCATAAAGGCATGAATCAGGAAGCGTTTGAGAATAGTTATTTTTACGTAACTGAACTTCGGCAGTTTGCTAAATCTTTAGGAATTGCAACAAGTCACTTAAAAAAGAATGAGCTTGAGCTGCATATTCGATCACGGCTATTTGGCTATTCAGGCGATTTGCCTATTGCTATTCCTAACAAAAGAGATTGTGCTAGTCGGGATTTACTCACCCTAGAAAGTTTGGTAATAAATTATGTGAGTGACAAGCAAACTAAAAATTTCTTATTAGAACAAGTGAACCGCCAATATGGGCCATTAGCGGATAAATCCGGCCAATGGTATTGGTTAAATCATTGGCGTAAAGCGCAAATTGCCAATAATAACAAAATTACCTATGGTGATTTGGTCGAGCACTTGGCTTCTTTGAAACAGCAGGAAGGAAGGCTTCCACAGATCCCTTCCGCTCGTTTGAATAATTTTATTAGTGATTTCATTGCTGATCCTGAAAATAAAGGTAAAGGGAAAAAACAGGCACTGGAAATATGGCAGGTGTTGAAAGAAAAAAATTTACCTAAAACGTATCTTGCTTATAAACATAATAAATACCAAATTGAAGAATAAGTTTATACCCAATGGATTTCAAGATGGATCGCGACGAAGAGGCAACTTGAAAGATGACGGGTATATTGAGGGAGAACCTATATCTCCCCCAATAAATGGCTTTATTAAATGGTAATAATTTTCTGGATGTTATTTCGTTCAATTTTTATTGTCAATTTACCTGATGGTGTTTCTGACAACTGATTACGAAGATAGGTGATATCCTTAGGAAGGGCTTGTTGACCATTAACTTCCAGGACAATATCACCGTTCTTTAATCCAAATTTTTCAATATATTTCGGATCGTTGTAAAATATCTCTACTTTGTTATTAAAATAACGGATTGCAATCGTGCGGAGTAATGGACTGTCATAACGGGTAAAGTTTTTGGCGTTAAAACAGAGCAGCATTTTATTTGGAATAAACAGATAATCATCAAAACGTGAGAAGAAATTCATACCAAGATTGTAGAGATCATTTTTATTTTCGCCAATTCTCAGACGACCTACCGGCAGTTGCTGTAAATAAAAGCCATCAATCAGATACTCTTTACTACTATCAAGCCCACTAGCGGACGCGTATTTGACATTGATTCCTTCAGAAATTTTATCTTTGTGCTCTTTTTTCAGATATTCAATAAATTCCTGAGAAACATAGCTGTAATCGGCTCCGGTATCTATATTAAAAACGACATTAGAAACCTGGATTGCGGGAGATCTACCGTAGCTATCACTGTAAGGTTCACATTGTTGATAATTTAGGATTGAAGGCGCATGTCGCCATACTGTCAATGTGTGGTTCAGATTATTTATTTCCCAGTTTAACTGACGAAAAGTGTCAATGCCGAGAATACCATCCAGATCCTGACCAATGGACTGATTAAAGAGGCTTATGTCAATGCCAATCCAGGGATCAGAGCCCGGCACCGTATGGTTACCGAGGGTAATCGCCAGGGGTTGCCATAACGTTAGGTCAGCTTTGTGTAAGCGTTTTTCACTGGTTGTAACCAGTCCATCGGACAGCATACGATGGAATGTAACCGGTATTTTTGATTCTGGTGTGGTTTGTGTCAGCGTTTTTGCCAGCTTATTATCGATGAAGGTATAACTGGCGCCAGTATCCAGTAAGAATTGATATTTTTTACCGGAGATAGTGACAGGAACAATGATCGATGTTGGCTGATGGATGTCCAGCTTAGTAGAAAGGATGGGTTTATTTTCTTCTGGCATATGGATTTTTTCCATATGGCTACAGCCCGTTATCAGTGTCAGCAAGCTGGCGGTAATAATTGCCCGTGTGGCTATCTTTTCCTGTTTTTTCATAATATTAGATTCCTTTTCTAGGGGATGGAAGATAAAAATCTGGGGTCCGGTAAAACCCAACATAATGCACTGGAAGCAATAAAATGTTGTGTATGACCTAGGATAGTACGCGTTACCAGTACAGCTCAGCTTCATTGCAAATATTATTATCTGCTTTTTGCTAAAACCAAAGATAAACAATAACATCATTACATTAGTTGATGTGAAATGTAGTGAGTAATTGTTTAACTGCGGTTGAACTATTATTAATTTCAGCGGTAATGTTGGTGAAAATGTCGGCTATTAATAAATTATCTGGATGTGTTTGATTATATAGTGTATATCAATGATAACAATTTTAAATAAAAATCACTATATACCCGTCATCTTTCAAGTTGCCTCTTTGTTGGCTGCACTCACTCACCCCGGTCACATCGTTATCTATGCTCCCGGGGATTCGCTCCCTTGCCGCCGCGATGCATCTTGAAATCCATAGGGTATAAATCATTAATATTTTATTTTTAGGTATAATGTAAAGGTAATAAATATTTATTGGGTTTATATTTATATGTGTAAATTATTTTTCTGATAAATATCCAGATGATCTCAATATAAGAAAATAACACCTTTGGGCTAAAGGAATATATTGATTTTATGTCTATATCACTAAAACTCAGCATTGTCGTAGCTATTTATAATGGAAAGCGGTTTTTACCGCAGTTTTTTGTCAATTTATCTCGGCAAAAGCTAACTGATTTTGAATTAATTTTGGTTGATGATGGTTCAACGGATAATAGTCGCCAGATTATTGAGCAATATGCCGAAAAATTCCCAAAGACAGAAATTATCACTCAGAAGAATCAAGGGGTTTCTGTTGCCCGTAACACGGGGTTAGCGAAAGCCAGAGGTGATTATGTGGCTTTCCCTGATATTGATGATGTCATTTATCCGGGTATGTATAACCGGCTGTTAGAGATTGCTCAGAATAATGATTTGGATATTGCTACTTGCAACGGTCATTATGTTTATGATGATGGTCGGCCTGCTCGAAAGATTTTTCCTTCCGAGCGCCTCTCTTCTACCGTGGTTCTGAGCGGGCCAGAATGGTTGCAACAAGCACTGAGTTCACGCAAATTCCTGCATGTAACTTGGCTGAATATCTATAAACGGGCTTTTCTGACAAAACATCATTATCAGTTTGAACCGGGGTTGCATCATCAGGATATTCCGTGGACAACAGAACTCTTGTTGACGGCAAATCGGGTGCAATATATTGATGAATCTTTTTATGATTATCTGATTCACACCGCTTCGGTGTCCCATGTTCCTGCGGATGATCGTATTAAGGTAAGAACAGCACATCACTATATGAAAATCTTGGAGATGCTGAATAAGATTAATCAGCGTTATCCACAACAAGTCAAGCAGGTGCCGGCGTGTCATTGGCAGATCGCGAAAGAGGGGCTAGGGATTTTGCATACGATTAATGAGATAGAATCCTCTACGATAAAACAACAAATCGTTCATGAATTGTTTGAGCGCGGTATTTGGTCAATGATCTGGAAAAATGCCCGTGGATTTAGATTGCGTTGGCGTTTGGCTCGTCGATATCCGCGACTTAGGGCGGTGTTAAAAGCCGTTTAATAGTGAAAATAACGGCTTTAATGATCGATCGCTCCTTACCTGTGGTTATTTTCCATCTTAATCGCAGGTATCGCCGATGTTTTTCAACGCATCAATAATCAATTGCCAGAATCGCTGTTGATCGAGTTTGACTGCAACTTGGGTATGGCAATCTTCTGATGGTGGATAACGGAAATCCGCTACGGTCATTCCCACAGTTAAGGTACCATTCAGTTCAATATTGACGGGGACTTTTTGCGTTGTCATCACGGTAGGGTCGATCACATAGGCGACGGCACAAGGATCATGTATTGGAGGGCAGTTGAAACCATGTCTCTTCTGATAACTTTCACCATAGTACTCCAGTAGCTCTACGACAAACCGAGACGCTTTGGTATTGATACGTGAAATTGCTTTGATGATTTCGGATGTGGCGCGTGCTTGATGTGTCAGATCCAGACCGACCATCGTCAGTGGCCATTTTTCATTGAAAACAATATGTGCCGCTTCTGGATCGGTTTTGATGTTGAATTCTGCCACTGCGCTTCTGTTAGCCGTGTGATATCCACCACCCATTAATACCACTTCTTTTACCCGTTCAACGATCTTCGGTGCTTTACGGACGGCGAGAGCAATATTGGTTAAGCTGCCAACGGGAACCAAAGTCACCGTTTTGGGCGGATGAGACATAATAGTATCAATGATCAGATCAGTGGCGTGGCGAGGATCTAGAGTTCGAGAGTGTTTAGGCAACTTCACGCCACCCAGACCAGATTCGCCGTGAATATCCGATGCCGTTTCGAGCTCGCGAACTAATGGCCGATGACAGCCTGCGGCAAAGGGTACGCCGGTAATACCGGCAATATGCGCTATCGCCAGCGCATTGTGAGTGACTTTATCCAGTGTCTGATTCCCGACAACCGTCGTGACGGCTAATAGCTCAATATGAGGGTTACCATGCGCCAATAACATCGCAATGGCGTCATCGTGTCCCGGATCGCAATCAAGAATAATTTTTTTGGTGGTCATTTTTACTCCTTGCCAGAGAAAGTGATATAAAAAATGAGCATAATCCAGTTAAAACGTCTATTCCGTGACAAAATCTTAGATCTGAGTGGGTGCTCTCATAAATAATTAGTAAAATGCTTCATAATTGTGATTTGATTAACACATAAACGATAATTGAGTTGTAGATCCAGTTTAAGTGTGATTTTTATATAGTTTCGCTATGGAATTGGCGGGCAATATCTGCTTCGGATTTATTATTAATTTATGAATAATTGCGAGGGATTGAATGGATATTCATGTAGATAGATTATCAACAGTGATTGAATCGGTGGCAACCAGTGAATTTTATCCTAATTTACTGACTTGGCTGGAACAATTTATTATTTTTGATAACGCCATTGTTTATGCCTTTGAACAAGGTTCTTCTCCGCGTTGTTTGAGTAAAACCGAGAAGAAAAACAGTGATGCAATAAATCAGATTTATCAACAGGGTGCTTATCTGCAAGATCCGTTCTATCAAGCCTTGATAGATGGGGCTGACACTGATCTATTTACCTTACGGGAACTCGTCCCTTCAGGGTTTTATCATACTGATTATTATCTGAATTTTTATCGTAAGACCGGTTGGCAGGATGAAACGGGGGTTTTACTGAAGCTCTCTTCCCAAAGGCAACTTGGCCTGTTTTTTGGTAAGGAAAATCAGCCATTTTTCATCCAGAAACAGCATCGGAAAAACCTGAAAACGACACTGGAAATTATCCGCAGTGTAGCGCGATTACATGATGATATGACGCAGCAAACACCTGCTGCTGAAATGGCTTATCTGGATACTCAGACTCGTTATTCCTTGACTCCGAGAGAATGTGAGATTGTGGAGTTGATATTGCAAGGTAAAGGCTCACCACAGATTGCTGAGAAACTTTTTATCAGTACGGGGACGGTGAAAAACCATCGGAAAAATATTTATCAAAAACTACAAATCAGATCACAAGCAGAGCTTTTTAGCCTGTTTATGGTGCCACCTACCCGTTATTTTGCCTGAGTCACAAATGTTAAAACTGTGTTGCAAATATCCCTAAAGGGACATGGTGATGTGACTCTGCGCTACAGATAATCCGGTGATTATGTTGGATGCTAATCGGGCTATCACATGAGCAATCATCTTGATTCATTAACTTATTACGCTGCGACCAAGAAATATGATCTTCGTTTTCCTGCATTACAAGAAGATCTGGATGTAGACGTCGTGATTATCGGCGGTGGATTTTCCGGTATTAATACTGCGCTTGAACTGGCGGAAAAAGGTATCACTAATATTGCGATCTTGGAAAGCCGTCATCTTGGCTATGGCAGTACAGGTCGTAATGGTGGTCAGGTTATGGCGGGTATCGGTCATGATTTGGAGGTGATCAAACGCCATATTGGTGAGCGAGGGTTGGAAACGATCTTTCAGATCAGTAACCTGGGTGCCGGCATCATTCGTGATCGTATCGCTAAATATAATATTGATGCTGATCTCTGCCGTGGTTATGGCTATCTTGGCATGAATAAGAGGCAGGAAAAGACGTTACGTAGTTGGTTGCAAGATTTTAAGGCGGTTTCTCCTGATGAAGAGATTGAGCTTTACACTGGCTCCGATGTGAAAAAGGTGATTGGTTCTGATGTTTATACTTGCGCGTTGAAGCATATGGGGGGTGGGCATGTCCATTCCCTAAACCTGTTGCTAGGTGAGGCAAAAGCGGCGACAGACCTTGGCGTAAAACTCTTTGAGAACAGCCAAGTACTGAATATTGAATATGGTCCCAGAGTAACGGTTCGTACCGCGATGGGATCGGTTCGTGCTAATAAAATGTTGTGGGCCTGTAACGCCTTTCTTAATAGTGGTCTTGAGCCATATATTTATAAAAAGGTGGTCAACACTTATGCCTTCCAATTAATGACGGAAGTGTTGCCGGATGATTTGATTGAGAAAATCAGCCCGATTCGCGGTGCATACAGTGATATTCGTCCGGTTATTGATTACTTCCGTGTGACGAGAGAAAACCGTCTCTTATTCGGTAGCGCAACCCCCTTCATTGAGCATATCCCATCTGATTTGAAAGCCTGGAACCGCCACTTGATGCTGAAAGTTTTCCCTTATTTGAAAGATGTGAAAGTTGAACTGGCATGGGGAGGGCCGTTGTGTTGCAGTGCAAACTTGTTCCCACAGATTGGCTCTTTGCCGCAGCACAATAATGTGTTCTATGTGCAGGGATATTCAGGTTTTGGGGTCACGCCAAGCCATATCGTTTGTAAAGTGTTGGCGGAAGGGATGAGTGAAGGATCTGAACGTTATGACCTGATGAGTTCAATTCCTCATGTGAATATTATTGGCAAAGATAAGTTGCGACATCTGATGGTATCAGCGGGAAAAATTTGGCATCAGACGTCAGGGTATTGGAAAGGTCGCCGTTAATTTATTGATCTCAATAGTATTCATTGGACAATTCATAAATTATTTTATTTGGAACGAGAACATTATGATTAAATCATTTTTACTGAACAAATCCCTGCCTGAATTATTGGACATTGGTAGCGTAAGCAATCTGGGAGCGACTGTGTTGGAAGGCGATCCGCAGGCCAGTATGGCAATGATATTTGGTGAACCAACGGATAGCCTGACATGTGGTATTTTCGCTTGTACTCGTGGCAAGTTTAGTATGGTGTATCCGTTTGATGAGCACGCAACCGTGACAGAAGGTTCGGTAAAATTGACCGATGTGAAGAGCGGTGAAACCGTTGAATATCATCCGGGGGATTCCTGGTTTGCGCCGAAAGGAACGGAAGTACTGTGGGAAATCACCGCTGACCGTTTTGTGAAGCATTATCTGGCTTGTATTAGAGGTTAAAAAAACTTATACCCTACGGATTTCAAGATGCATCGCGACGGCAAGGGAGCGAATCCCCGGGAGCATAGCGAACTATGTGACCGGGGTGAGCGAGTGCGGCCAACAAAGAGGCAACTTGAAAGATAACGGGTATATTTGATAGAGGTAAATAATGAGTGATATTAACTTATTACCGTCAGTTACGGCCTTTTTGCAGCATAATCATGGACATTATATTAATGGTCAGCCGGTCATTGGTCAGGGGAGTGAAACATTTTCTGTCATAAACCCTGCGACTGATGAAATCATTGCAACGGTTAATCAAGGCGGTGAAGCGGAAGTTAATGCGGCTATGCAAGCGGCACATGAGGCATTTCATGGGGTATGGGCCCAAACTTCACCGATGGAGCGCGGTCATTGCTTGAATCGTCTGGCAGATCTATTGCTGGCACATCGGGAAGAGTTGGCGCAGTTAGAAACCCTTTGTTCCGGTAAAACCATCCAATTATCCCGTATGCTAGAAATTGATTCTTCTGCTCAATTCCTGCGTTATTTTGCCGGATGGTCAAGTAAGATCAGCGGTGAAACCCTGAATGTCTCTTTGCCCTCTTTTAAGGGTGAACAATACACGGCGTTTACCCGTCGCGAGCCGATTGGTGTTGTGGTAGGGATTATTCCGTGGAATTTCTCCATCATGATTGCCATCTGGAAAATGGCGGCTGCACTGACTTGCGGCTGTACCATTGTGTTGAAACCCAGTGAATACACCCCGTTGACCATGCTCAGAGTGGCTGAATTAGCCAAACAAGCGGGTATTCCTGATGGTGTCATTAATGTGATTAATGGTTCAGGTTCGGTGCTTGGTCCTGCGCTGATAGGTCATCCATTATGTGCTAAGGTCACTTTCACTGGATCGGTGCCAACGGGTATTGCTGTTGGTAAATCAGCAATGGAACAGGGATTGACTCGTACCACGTTGGAATTGGGTGGCAAGAACGGTGCAGCGTTTTTAGCGGATATGCCTGTTGAAAAAATTGTCGATGGTGTTTTAGAGGCTGGTTATCTCAATCAAGGGCAGATTTGTGCGGCGGCGGAACGTTTCTATATTCCTGCAAGCCATATGGATGATGTGCTGAAATTGTTGTCTGAAAGACTCTCGGCAATGAAGATTGGCTTGCCTCTGGATGAATCAACAGAAATGGGGCCGTTGGCAAACAAAGCACACTATGACAAGATCCTGTCCCTGTTTGAGCAAGCTCGTCAAGAAGGCAGTGAGATTGTTTACGGTGGTCATGCTCTGGCCGGGCCGGGTTTCTTTGTGGCGCCAACAGTGATTCGTGCTAACAGCCCAGAAGATTCATTGATGAAGGAAGAGACATTCGGCCCTGTTGGGACTTTCCTCAGCTATAACGATGAAGAAGAACTCATTGGATTGATGAACAATACTCCATTTGGTTTAGCGGCGAGTTTGTGGACCAATGATCTCAGCAAAGCTATGCGCATGATCCCGCGTATCGAAGCGGGGACTGTTTGGATCAATATGCATACATTCCTTGATCCGGCATTACCATTTGGTGGTACCAAATCCTCAGGTATTGGTCGTGAATTCGGTAGCGCCTTTATTGAGCACTATACTGAATTGAAATCCGTGATGGTTCGCTATTGATTTGATATTCGGATCAAAATAAGCAAGGCCCCTTGATTGACGGGGCCATTTCAAACCTAAGGTCATCACTGGCATTTTATCCAAGAGAGGGCTACTCAGGGCAGCAGGTTGATTGTGTACTACTCACACTATAATTCAATACTCGTGATTAATAAGGTAACGAGTGCTACGACCACCAGCACCAGTACTTTCTAAACAACCTAGCTCAACCAAATG
>NZ_JAJAFZ010000033.1:0-52240 GCF_025384895.1 Photorhabdus kayaii | reverse complement strand
AACCGGGGATTACTCCCCGGTTGTTCTGTTAAAGATTTTTATTTATTGCTGCTACCGGCCTTCTCATTCCAGATAGGTTATCTGGGTTATTACAGGGATCTGGCTTCTCCAGGTTAGCTATTAGGTCTCAGGATGGCTGGGTCTTTAAACTGACCATTTGGATTGTTGCTTGGTGGCGTCCAGAAAGCAACATCATAAATCCAATCGCAAGTGTCTTGCATTTTAATTGTCAGTGCCGCGTTTTCCCACTTACTTTCCAATTCAAATTTCTCTTCGGGTTTACGCTCCCATGAAAATCCGGTCCCTCGGCAGTTTGCTGTGTAAATCAGGTCGTTCACGCTAGATTCCATAACGTTTTTGTCTCCCTTGAACCTGTAGAGTATATAATTTACAACGTTAGCATCCGTATAGAGGGTCACTGTGGCTTTCCCTGGAGATTTATCTTTACGTTTGGCAACCATCTTACAGATATACGTGCCTGTGACCACACGTGGGACCTTGAAGATGCTGTTTTGTGCATTTATCCAGAACCTGCCTTGTTCCAGCGTCATATCGTCTACTCTCGGCTTTGGAAAATTACGATCTATTACTGTCGGAAAGACATTCAATAAGGTACTGGTACGTGATTCTGGGTAACGAATTGGCTTACCCCTGTTGTCTTTCCCATTTATCACCGGTTGCCCGAGAGCTTTGATTGCCCACGTTGGGTTCCAAGAGGGTGCAGCAGGATTAGGTTGATAATACTCTGATGGGGATAGCTCCCCGGTTGCCATATTAAAAATTTTCATTCTTTGTGATAACCCTGTCCCGGCCAGATTGTATTGGCCTTTTAAGGGCCCTCCTTTTTCAGATGATTATTCTCTGCATCGGGTCACCCGTGCAGGTTGTTATTACACGGTTTCGTTCATGTAAGAGTATTGCTGGAACTCATGTTTGAGGAGAAATCGTCTTGATTCATATTACTCTCCTAACTTAAGGTTATATCGGATTTACCTTTACCTACAGGGAACCTATGCCATAAAACCTATCCCTTGCGGGTTAAGCTGAATTTCTATTGCTACGAAGACATAAATAAGATTAGCAATTATTTTAAAAAAAAGATAATAGGAAATAGTTATCGGCTGATAACTTCAGATTAATGCTAAATTAATTTTTTGGTAGTTGATTTCAGATTATTTTTTTATCTATAAGTGGTAAGGGTTGAAATTATGAGACTTGAGCGACAGAATTTAGGGGGGATGTACATCTTTATGGCTACTCTTATTAATACGTAAATATGTAACTTAATATGCTAAGTATTAACTGTAAAGCAAGGAAGAAAAATCACTAGGGGTTTATTGTAATATCCGCTCTAGCCTGTTTATGAAAATGTCAGTTATTTTTGGGTTTTTAGGATTTACGTCCCAAACTATTTCGTAAAGTCATTGTCTTTTAATCTTTATTTGAAAGTTAATGTTAGTAATAACAGAGAGCGGCTGTGATGAGATTTAAAGTGAATACTCGACAGGCTGAACCGAGGTATTATGGCTCAGCCTTGGTTAATGGTTCACAATAACAAATTAATACTTAATAGATTAACTAATCGTATTCACCGTGTGCTTTAGTTCGAATGGCGAGGTTTCTCCCAGGCTAACTGATAATCATTGCAAAACCGAATGGAGCGGGCAAATTGATGCTCATTTGTGCTGTTGAGACGATCCTCATCGGTAAAGGAGAAAGTAAGCTGATGAAGCACACCCGAAGGTACTTTTCTATATCGTTTGGATTAAGTTGTTTTGAAGCCAAAATGTAATTCACAATTGCAAGCTCTGGCGTAGTTCAATAGTGTCTTAAGTGTTGGGTTTCCGTTTCCTTTTTCAAGCTTGGAAATATTCGCCTCTTTTGTTCCCATACGCTGTGCAACTTGGTTTTGCGTTAGACCAGCAGCATGCCGCATGCGTAATAAAGTATTAATTAGCTCGAATTCTGTCTCTAGCGCATCATACTCAGCTTTTACATCTGAGTTAGCTAATGCTTTGGATTTTAGGGATTTTAAGTTGCTCATTTTAGAACCTCTTTCATTCGTTTATAAGCGAGACCAAGATCCTTTTTAGGATACGAGCCTGAATTTTGGGTGGCATATTTAATATCGACCCTTGAACTTATCGTATGTGATAAGTTTATCGGTTATTAAACCTCTGTCTTCGATGAGAACCTCTGGGGCGGGAATCGTTGATGGCAGCCCTGAATCAAATATTAAATACATCAGGCTTTCACCATAAATATCCGCTTTGTGTAGTGTATGAAAAAGCCCGCTACCTTGGGATTTCAGGCAGTTATTCTTCGAACCGCTTCGCAAAGTTATTATTTCTGCCTTGGACAGCATCTCTTTATCCTCTATTTTGTTGTTATGCATGGATAGCCAAGGAGCAACGGATGCTTAATTTATTGATATTAATTCTGTTCATTGTTTTCAGTTCACCGATAGTTGCGGCTGAAATTTTTGTTTCGAATACAGAAAAGAATTGCCCCGAATGGTCGCAGGACAAATTACAACGTGAAACTAACAGCTTGATGCAACAGATGGCGCACTGGGATCAGCTCTATCGTCAGAAAGGGATCAGCGAGATCGATGATGAGGTTTATGATCAATTAATGTCGGAGCTGACTCATTGGCAATTCTGTCTGAAACAAGCACCCCATTCAGATTTTCCTGTGGAAGTTTTTCCTGATAATAAGCTTGTTCATCCGGTTGCTCATACCGGATTAAGTAAACTGAAAGACAAGCAGGAAATTAACCGATGGTTGCACGGTAGATTACCTGTCTGGTTACAGCCAAAGATTGATGGTGTAGCGGTAACATTGGTTTATCAGAACGGGAAACTTGTTTCATTAATCAGCCGGGGCAATGGTGCCGAAGGGGTAAATTGGACAGCAAAAAGTCGATATATTCCCGATATTCCGCAGAATATAGAAAATGCTCCACCTGATTTGGTATTGCAAGGAGAACTCTTTCTGCATAAAGAGGAGCATAGACAGCAATTATTGGGGAGTGATGGCGCTCGTAATCGGGTTGCGGGTTTGATGATGCGTAAGGACCATTCGTCAGAATTAAAACAAATAGGTTTGTTTATCTGGAGCTGGCCGGATGGCCCTGCGGAGATGGAAAGTAAATTGCGCAAACTGGCAGATATGGGGTTTCCATTGGCGCTTCGCTACAGTCATAAAATAGAGGAACCAGAGCAGGTGCAGAAACTGCGGATGTACTATTTTGAACAACCCATGCCTTTTGCTACAGACGGTATCGTGCTGAAACAGGAAATTGAACCTAAAGGAAACCAGTGGCGGTCTGGATCTAACAGTTGGGCTGTGGCATGGAAACACCCTTTACGCCATCAGGTTACACAAGTCAGGGAAGTTAATTTTACTATTGGCAGAACGGGCAAAATCTCAGTGGTTCTTGGGCTGGATAAGGTGAAACTGGATGATCGGCAGATAAGCAGAGTCAATATTGGTTCTGTTCGTCGTTGGCGGCAGTTGGATGTATTACCGGGGGATCAGGTGACGCTGACATTGGCAGGCCATGGTATCCCGAAATTAGCTCAGGTGGTATGGCGGATCAAAGAGCGTCAGGATATTCAGCCACCGGATAAGCAGCATTATCATGCACTAAGTTGTTTGACGTTAACGGTGGGTTGTGAACAACAATTTAATGCACGATTGAAATGGCTTGGTGAAAATCTGCAAATGACAGGTGTCAGTAGCGGTAGTTGGGTAATGTTGACCGAACGGAAGTTAGTCACTGATTTAACCGGTTGGTTAGCGCTTTCAGCTCAACAAATTGCGGCCTTACCAGGAATCGGAGATAAACGGGCACAGGCTATTTATTCGCAATTCAGCAAGGCAAAAAATCAGCCTTTTTCCTACTGGATGAAAGGGATTGGAGTGCCTTATATGGATAAGCTGTCTGATAATGTTTATCACTGGCAGCAACTGGAGCAGAAATTAGCCGCGGCAAAATTAAAACAACAGCTTACTGTCGGGCAGTTGAAAAAGTTGTCTGATTTTGTCAATGACAAGCAGATTAAAGCAATCGCGGAAAAACTGTCAGTGGCAGGGATAACGGGTTTTGACCGGGAAAACGGGGCCGTAGTTAACCCCGCTGATATGGCTCAGTGATCGGAGTGTTCGTAATTAAAGACCGGTAATCCAAGACGGTAGCGAATAGCAACCAATCTTGCTGTCAGACCGGCGATCAGGGTAATCAGAACAATGCCGTTTTGCGGTAACGATGTGTGCTGTAAGCCAATATATAACCAGGCGGCGGTAAAGGAGACACCCGCATAGATCTCTTTCTGGAAAACCAACGGAATGGTGTTACACAACATATCGCGTAACACACCACCGAAAACACCGGTAATAACCGCCGCAATGGAAGCAATGATAGGGCCATGGTTCATCTCCAGCGCAATCTGTGCGCCAAGAATGGAGAAGACAATCAAGCCAATGGCATCAAGGATCAGAAACAGGCGGCGCAAATGTTTCATCATCGGCGCAACCCAAGTGGTGATTACGGCGGCACAGGCAACGGTGACGATATATTCAGGATGCTTAACCCAACCGAGGGGATAATGCCCTAGTAGTATATCTCGAACGGAGCCACCGCCAATCGCCGTTACGGAAGCAATAATAATCACGCCGAACATATCCATTTTACGGCGGCCCGCAGCTAAAGCCCCGGTCATCGCTTCAGCTGTAATACCAATGATATAAAGAACACTTAGTAACATAGAAATGAAATGTACGTAGCATAAAAAAGTAAGAGTAATGTCGAAGTGGTAAAGTCTCGACTGAAATTTTTTAGTTCCATCCATTTCGGATTAATATTATTAATCCGAAAAAACCTGATGCAAGGATAATAAAATGGCCTTTCAGGAACGGCAAATCACGTTAGATAACCGTAGCCACCAGCTTACTAATATTAATGTCTGGACACCAGACAGCCAGTGGTTAGTTTATGATGTGCGTCCTCATGGTGCTTCTTTTACTGGTTTAACGATAGAAAAAATTCATGTACAGAGTGGAAAAACAGAAATTATCTATCAGGCAAAGGAGGGCGCTCATGTTGGCGTGGTGACAGTCAGCCCAACAGAACCTGTCCGATATGCGTTTATTCATGGGCCAGAATGCCCAGATGAGCAATGGCACTATGACTTTCATCACCGTCGGGGCGTCATTGTCAGTGAGGATTCTCCGGGAAAAGCGGTTACGCTGGATGCAATGGATATTACTGCCCCTTATACCCCGGGAGCGTTGCGCGGAGGCAGTCACGTTCATGTATTCAGCCCGGATGGTAGCCGCCTGAGTTTTACTTATAACGACCATGTTATGCATAAGCTTGATCCAGCGCTGGATTTGCGCAATATCGCCGTGGCTGTGTCCCTCAAGCCAGTTGAACCACCTAAACACCATCCCCGTGAATATGATGGTAGCTATTTCTCCGTTGTGGTTAGTACTACTACTTTTCAGCCGGAGCCGGGCAGTGATGATATTAACCGCGCCTATGAAGAGTGTTGGGTAGGTCAAGCAGGATATCGTAAAGCGGATGGTAATTGGCAGCGTTGGGCATTGGCATTTATTGGCGATACTATTTCTGCAATAGGGGAAAAAGTACCGGAAGTCTATATCGTTGATTTACCTGAACAGGATGCTGATTATGCGGTAGCAGGGGAAAAACCGCTGCAAGGTACGGAAACAACGTTACCTGCGCCGCCTGCCAGTGTAATGCAGCGTCGTTTGACATTGACCAGCCACAAACGCTGGCCGGGAGTCGTGAATAACCCGCGTCACTGGTTGCGTGCTTCACCGAATGGTGAACAGATTGGTTTTCTAATGAAAGACGATAATGGTATTGTGCAATTGTGGACAATATCGCCAAATGGTGGCGAGCTACGTCAAATAACTCAGAGTTACTGTGGCATCCAATCTGCTTTTAGTTGGGAAAGTAGCGGTCAGTTTGTTGCTTTTATTTGTGATAACAGTGTGATGCTGTGCGATGTGCGAAATAGCCAAATGCGGCGTTTGACAAAGCGTACAGAAAAAGCGCCTGCTGCGGAAGCGGTGGTGATTTCACCGGATAGTCATCATATTGCATTTATGCGTGAAGTCGATGGTTATATGCAAATTTTCCTGGTGGAAACCGGATTGAAATAAATATATTTGCCGTCAGTTCACTCTCCGCTGGTGGCAATAAATAAACCGGAACGGATTATCAATTAATTGGTTTTGGTTTGACGTTGTGCTTTTTCTATTTTTTCAATTCGCTCTTTTGGTGAACTTGTTGATTGATCTTCGTCAGATTTTATATAGTCATAAGGTAATAAGAGAGTATCTAATAGCGCAGAAAAAGGCAGATCAATCGCGAGTAATGGTTTCATTACCCAACCCGTATCTTTGTCTTTTAACATTTCAATGTTAGCTTTAGCTCCGGGATAATAACCGCGGCTAGGCCCTGAATGTGTCATGATGCTGGTACACCCGCTGATTAACAACCATCCTAATGTGACGCAAAATAGAATTAATTTATTACTCTTCATCGGTTCTATTGATCTCGTATGGCTAAGCCGCTGAAATAGTTTGCTCTTGCATAAGTTTGTTGGGTGATTTTTATTTTCCCAAATCTCTTAATGAAGAGCTTTGACATCAATCACTATAATCACGTCGTGCAACATTGACCATAGCACTGATATCAAAAAGTCGTGAATTTTTTATGTAACAGGATTTTTTTCTGTGTTTTAATTAACTTGAAATCCATAGGGTATATACCCGTCATCTTTCAAGTTGCCTCTTTTTTTGGGCTTTATTGGTAAAAGACCTAAAAGTGCTGCCGACGGGGCTATAAGGCCAGGCAGGTATTATGTGAAATTTGTTGGAACACATCAGCAATATGATGCGATAGACGTCAACACAATTGAGCCGGAGTAAGCTATGAATATTAAACCTATCAGAACAGAACAGGATTATAAGGCAGCTTTAAAAGCCATTTCTCCATTGTTTGATAATCAGCCTGAAATTGGATCTCCCGAGTTTGATTATATGGAAGTCATGGTTTTGCTGATTCAGGCTTACGAGACTGAACACTTCCCGATTGACCCGCCAAACCCTATTGAGGCGATAAAATTCCGTATGGATCAGATGGGCCTCACAGCGAAAGATCTTGAACCAGCAATAGGTCGGGTTAATCGTGTTTATGAAATATTAAACGGTAAGCGCAATCTAACACTACCAATGATTCGTAAACTGAATAAGCAGTTTGGCATATCGGCTGAAAGTCTCATTAATACGTAATGTACTCTTGCATTAGCCATCAGTAAACGCACAAAAACACGCCTATTCGAGGCATTGGATTTAGAAATTTCTGATTGAATAGAGGCTGCTTAAGGAGAGTGAGCAAACAAGGCGTGTTTCTTTCTCTTCTTTATGCACAAAGCATTCTACAAATTCTGAAAATAATTATGTAAAGTCCTCGTTATCATTTTGCTCCTGCATTTCCGGGCAGGAGCTTTTTTACTATATTGATTTCAGGCTGCTTGCTGATGTGCCTGCTCAATTTCTTCTGCCAAAATCGCAATCCCTTTTGCAATACTTTCCGGATCAGGAACATAATTCATACGCATGCATTCATGAGCATGCGGCCAGTCTTGTTCCAGTCCGGGGAAGAAATAGTGACCTGGAACCATTAACACACCACGTTTTTTCAGTCTTTGATAAAGCGTTTCTGTGGTTATCGGCAGATTTTTAAACCACAGCCACAAAAAAATGGCACCTTCTGGTTTATGGATAAGGCAAAGTTCCGCCGGCAGATAACGACGGATAATCTGAATCACGTCTTGAACCCGTTGTTGATAGAACGGGCGGATAATTTCCTGTGACAAACGAAGCAGGTCATTGCGACGGATCATTTCCAATGCCATTGCGGGGCCGACACCGCCCGGCGCAAGGCTGATGATACCATTCATGTTACTGACGGCATTGATGATTTTATCGTTAGCGATAATGATTCCGCAGCGTGAACCGGGCAGCCCCAATTTGGATAGGCTCATGCACAGAATAGTATTAGGGTTCCACAATGGTGTAGCTTCGCTAAAAATAATACCTGGGAATGGTACGCCATAAGCATTATCAATGAGTAATGGAATCTGGTGTTGTTGAGCCAGATAGTCCAGCCGTTGCAATTCTTCGTCAGTGATGACGTTACCCGTTGGGTTGGTTGGGCGAGAAACACAGATCAGGCCAATATCTTCGGTAATATTGAGATGGTCAAAATCAACACGGTATTTGAATTGGCCTTCTGGCAATAATTCAATATTGGGTTTATTGGCAACAAATAAGCCTTCATCCAGCCCTGAGTCAGAATAACCAATATATTCCGGTGTCAGTGGAAATAGTACCTTACGGGTGGAGCCATCTTCACTGCGCCCGGCCAGCAGGTTAAACAGATAGAAAAATGCGCTCTGGCTGCCATTGGTCAGGGCAATATTTTGTGTACCAATTTCCCAGCCAAGTTTTTCGCGCAGCATCTCTGCCAATGCTCGAATTAGCGTATCTTTACCCTGAGGGCCATCATAGTTGCATAGTGTTTCCGTGAGTTGGCCGCTTGCGACCATTTCAGTCAGTAATTGCTGAAAATAGTCATCCATTTCCGGGATATGTGCCGGATTACCACCGCCCAGCATAATTGCACCAGGTGTCCGCAACCCTTGATTAAGGTCATTCATCAGGCGGGTTATACCTGCGTCTTGTGTAAACTTGTTACCGAATTGAGAAAAAATCATAGCCGTGTTCGTTGTCGGTGTGTTATTTAAATTAGAAGAAATAACACCATACCCTTCGCATTATCGAGGTGCAATCTGGAAAATTATGACTACTAATTATTTAATATGGCATTTAATTTAACATTTAAAATAAAGAGCTAAATGTTTGGTTAATATCCAGTTTTATTATTGGTGTTAATCTTGGCGCTATTGTAATTCACTGAATTTATTTTCTACATAAACAGTCAGTTATATGGTCATTGACTAAGCCTGTTGCCTGCATAAATGCATAGCAAGTGGTACTGCCGATAAATTTGAACCCTCTTTTTTTCAGTGCTTGTGATAACTCATCTGAAAGATCTGTTTTTACCGGCACCTCTGTGATGGTTTTCCACTGATTAATAATCGGTTTGTTATCAACAAACCGCCAGATAAAGGTGCTGAATTCTTCACCCTGTTGTTGCATTTTAAGATATGCCCGCGCATTGTTGATAATAGCGTTAATTTTGGCGCGATTGCGGACAATAGCAGGATCAAGCATCAGCCGTGCCACATCATTTTCATCCATGACGGCAATTTTTACCGGATCAAACTGATGAAAACATTGGCGATAGCCCTCACGTTTTTTCAGGATAGTCAGCCATGATAGCCCGGATTGCTGGCCTTCCAGACAAATCATTTCAAACAGCTTCTGGCTATTTTCTTGTGGTTTTCCCCATTCATTGTCATGGTAAGCCAGATATTCAGGATCAGAGGTCACCCAATGACAGCGTGTTAGTTCCATGATGATTATTCCCGATGTTGATGGTTAATAATTGACTGTACTTTAACTGTATATATATACAAGCAAAATAGCCAGATTAAGATTTTTTTATTTCAGGGCGGAATTGAGAGCGAATTCAGGGCTGTATATCTTAAGGTCAAAGGGTATACTGACCGACTTCCTTTCAAATTCATATGTATCGCGTGCGGATCCAACATGCAAAAGTTTGATACCAAGACCTTTCAGGGGCTGATCCTGACCTTACAGGATTATTGGGCGCGCCAGGGCTGCACCATTGTCCAACCACTGGACATGGAAGTCGGCGCGGGCACTTCTCATCCAATCACTTGCCTGCGTGCACTTGGCCCGGAGCCAATTGCGGCGGCTTATGTGCAACCTTCCCGTCGTCCGACAGATGGCCGTTATGGTGAAAACCCGAATCGCTTACAACATTACTATCAGTTTCAGGTCATTATTAAGCCGTCACCAGACAATATTCAGGAATTATATCTGGGTTCGCTGAAAGAATTGGGGTTGGACCCGACGGTTCATGATATCCGTTTTGTTGAAGATAACTGGGAAAACCCAACGTTAGGCGCTTGGGGATTGGGCTGGGAAGTGTGGCTTAACGGCATGGAAGTGACTCAGTTTACTTACTTCCAACAAGTAGGTGGCCTTGAGTGTAAACCTGTTACGGGTGAGATTACCTACGGTCTTGAGCGTCTGGCAATGTATATCCAGGGCGTGGACAGTGTTTATGATCTGGTTTGGTGCGATGGCCCGCTGGGTAAAACCACTTATGGTGATATTTATCATCAAAATGAAGTGGAACAATCTACTTATAACTTTGAGTATGCGGACGTTGATTTCCTGTTTAGCTGCTTTGAGCAATATGAAAAAGAAGCTCAGGAGCTGCTGGCGCTGGAAACGCCGCTGCCTCTGCCGGCTTATGAACGTATTCTCAAAGCGGGTCATACATTCAACTTATTGGATGCCCGTAAAGCTATCTCGGTGACTGAACGTCAGCGTTATATCCTGCGTATCCGCACCCTGACCAAAGCTGTTGCAGAAGCTTATTATGCCTCCCGCGAGGCACTGGGTTTCCCTATGTGTAAAAAGAATCAGAACTAAGAGGCTGTCATGACTCAACAGACTTTCCTGGTGGAAATCGGCACAGAAGAGTTGCCGCCGAAGGCTCTTCGTTCACTGGCTGAAGCATTTGCGGCTAATTTTGCGGCAGAACTGGATAACGCTAATTTGGCTCATGGTGAAGTGAGCTGGTTTGCCGCGCCGCGCCGTCTGGCGCTGAAAGTAGCCAATCTGGATGAAGCGCAGGCTGACCGTGAAGTGGAAAAACGTGGCCCGGCGATTGCTCAGGCATTTGATGCGGAAGGTAAACCGACAAAAGCAGCTGAAGGTTGGGCCCGTGGTTGTGGTATCACGGCTGCTCAGGCTGAACGTTTAGTGACAGATAAAGGCGAATGGTTACTGTATCGTGCGCTGGTAAAAGGCCGCCGTGCAACAGAGCTATTGTCGGGTATGGTCAATCACGCGCTGAGTAAGTTGCCAATTCCTAAACTGATGCGTTGGAGCGATAAAGAGACGCAGTTTGTTCGCCCGGTGCATACCGTTACCATGTTGTTTGGTGATGAACTGATTGAAGGCGAAATTCTGGGTATTAAATCCGCGCGTGTCATTCGTGGCCATCGTTTTATGGGTGAGCCTGAATTCACGATTGACAATGCGGAACAGTATCCGGCAATTTTGCAGCAACGCGGTAAAGTGATCGCGGATTATGAAACCCGTAAGGCGCTCATCAAACAGGATGTCGAACAAGCGGCGGTTAAACTGGGTGGCATTGCGGATATTAGTGACAGTTTGTTGGAAGAAGTTACTTCACTGGTTGAATGGCCGGTTGTGCTGACAGCGAAATTTGAAGAGAAATTCCTCGAAGTACCAGCAGAAGCACTGGTTTACACCATGAAAGGTGATCAGAAATACTTCCCGGTTTACGACAATGCGGGCAAGTTGATGGCGAACTTTATCTTTGTTGCCAACATTGAATCTTCTGATCCGCAACAAATCATTTCTGGTAACGAAAAAGTGGTTCGTCCTCGTTTGGCTGATGCGGAATTCTTCTTTAAGACGGATCGTAAACAGCGTCTGGAAGACAACTTGCCTCGTTTGGAAACCGTTCTGTTCCAGAAACAGCTTGGTACATTGCGCGATAAGACGGATCGTATTCAGGCTTTGGCTGGTTGGATTGCAGAGAAGATTGGCGCTGATGTTAATCACGCCACCCGTGCGGGTCTGTTGTCCAAATGTGACCTGATGACCAATATGGTGTTCGAGTTCACCGATACTCAGGGTGTGATGGGAATGCATTACGCTTGTCATGACGGTGAAGCGGAAGATATCGCTCTGGCGCTGAATGAGCAGTATCAACCGCGTTTTGCCGGTGATGAGCTGCCTTCTACGGGTGTTTCCTGTGCATTAGCCCTTGCAGACAAAATGGATACTCTGGTGGGTATTTTTGGCATTGGTCAGCATCCGAAAGGCGATAAAGATCCGTTTGCACTGCGTCGTGCTGCGCTGGGGGCTTTGCGTATTATCGTTGAGAAAAAATTGCCATTGGATTTACAGGCATTGACAGAAGAAGCGGTTCGTCTGTATGGCGACAAGCTGACGAATGCCAAAGTTACTGATGACGTGGTTGAGTTTATGCTTGGCCGTTTCCGTGCATGGTATCAGGAGCAGGGTTACAGCATTGATACCATTCAGGCTGTATTGGCGCGTCGTCCAACGCAACCCGCTGATTTCGATGCCCGTGTTAAAGCGGTCACTCATTTCCGTACATTGGATGAAGCCGCAGCGTTGGCCGTGGCGAATAAGCGCGTTTCTAACATTCTGGCTAAGTCTGAAGAGACATTGAACGAGAAAGTAGATGTTTCTACGTTGAAAGCGCCAGAAGAGGTGAAACTGGCAACGCATCTGATAGTTTTACAGGATAAGCTGGCGCCTTTGTTTGCCGAAGGGCACTATCAGGAAGCTCTGATTGAATTGGCTTCTCTGCGTGAAGTTGTCGATGCTTTCTTCGACAATGTAATGGTAATGGATGAAGACCAGCAGGTGCGCGTGAATCGCTTAACTTTGTTAAGTGAATTGCGGGACCTGTTCCTGAAAGTTGCGGATATTTCGTTACTGCAATAGTGACCTGAAATAGTCAATTCCGGCTGTTGTGAAATGCGATAGCCGGAACTTAATACCTCTAACCTTGATTTTGTGGCTCATTCGAGCTACATTTTATTTATAAATTAAAAGGGGGATTTATGGCTGCAAATGCATTTGTTCGGGCAAGAATCGATGAGACATTAAAAGCAGAAGCTACCGAAGTTTTGGCTGGTATGGGGTTAACCATATCTGATCTTGTGCGTATCACCTTGACTAAAGTTGCGAAGGAAAAAGCATTACCGTTTGAAATGAGAGTACCTAATAAATTGACTGCCGAAACTTTGGCTAAGAGTGATCGTGGTGAAGACATTCATCAAGCAAAGGATGCTGACGATTTATTCGATCAGCTTGGTATCTGATACGTTAGCCAAGATATTCAAGTCAATTTAAGCGTGATGTGAAATCCGCACAAAAACGTGGCAAAGATATGAACAAACAGGAAGACATTCTGACCTATTTGATGAATAAACCTTTCTAGGGGCACTGGGTAGCAGGTTAAAATAACTTAGTTAGAAAAAAGAAAGTCCAGATTTAGCTACAACATTATTTTTTATCTAATGACGTATTTCTGTGAAATCCGTGAGAAAGTGCGACATAACTGAGGTTCAGTTGTTTTTATCAGCAACTAATCTCTGGTTATCAAAAAGGTATTGACGGCCTGTAGCGAGCGCAGTAAGATTCGCCTCGTTTTCGGCGAGTAGCGCAGCTTGGTAGCGCAACTGGTTTGGGACCAGTGGGTCGGAGGTTCGAATCCTCTCTCGCCGACCAATTTAGAGTTTGGGGCTGTCAAATAAGCCGCAGACTTAAAGAAATAGAGAAGCCTTACAGTGATTGCTGTAAGGCTTTTTGCTATTTGGAAGCATTTACTCTAACAACCACAGCCACTTGGTGCATAAACTTGCATAAACTTGCATAACTTTGCTATCAGCATCAAAATGCTTCGGCCTTCCACCGTTGAAAAGGCCATAATGTTTTTTCCCATCACCTATTAAATCAAATAATGTATGGTAACGACTTTTGGTGATCATATCGGCGGTATTGCGGCATACAGGGACTGCTCTGCCTGTCTCAAAAATATGTTCTCGATCAAGCACAAACTGATCCGGTGCATCGGGTAAATTGCCTTTGTAAATGGCAACTTGACCATAATCCTCACAACGGTCTTCTAAATCTAATTTGAACAGCCTCAGCGTCATTGAATACAGTTTTGCGCCGCCTAGTTTTGCCTCAATCTCCTTATTGTTTATGGATTTCAAACTGCTATTAATGACACGAACATCATTAAAACCGGCTGTTCTTGCTAGCCGTATGAAATCTTCAAAGTACAATGCGTCACCGATACACTCACAAACAATTTGTTGGTCATTTTTCAGTGATTGGTCCAGTCTTCTATCTAAAAAAATGTCAGAAAAATAGATTTCACCACCTGATTTGAGTAAACGGGCCATACCAGCCAACACACTTGCTTTAGATACAGATAGATTGATGACACAGTTTGAAACGATAACGTCTATACTTTCAGGTGGTAAATTAAGTTGTTCTAGTGACTCGATATAGCCTTGCTGAAAATGCACATTGGTGGATGAATAGTTAAAGATTTGACGATGATAATCCACAAAACGTTGGGCAAATTCGATTTGTTCTGCCGTTGCGTCAATACCAACAACTTTACCCTCAGTACCTACGAGATGAGACAGAATAAAACAATCACGCCCACTCCCACATCCCAAGTCTAATACTGTCGTTCCTTCTAGCAAGGGAGGAAAAGGCGTACCACAACCATAAAAACGCCTCTGTACATCAGGATGAATAAGCTTAAGAATTTCTTTGATTCGGTCTGAAGTGGTGCTGTCCACTGTGCATACATTTACAGCAAGCTCCTCTCTACTAGACAGGGTTTTGCCATAATAGTGTTGTATGTCTTTGATTCGCTGTTTAATCGATTGTTCGTTCATATTTATTTCCTCCAAATTAAATCATTAATAGGCTGATATTACGTTTCGCTAATTTGGCGCCAGATTGACAATAGATTCCTCATATTCCTGATCAATGCATAGATGTGCAATGTATTAAGTCAAAAAAAATCGTCATTGCTGACGATTGATATGTGCGGCGACTTCCATCCAAGCTTCTACAGCGACAGTAAAAGCTGTCCGCCCTTTATCTGTTAATGTGTATACTTTACGTCCACGGCCTGCAACGGTTTCATTGTGTACCGTTACATACTCCCCCTGCTCAAATTCACGCAGCACCGGATAAATTGTACCTTCGGTAGGTGAACAACACCCTTGGGTAGAATGTTCAACCTCTCGGGCAATTTCGTAACCATGCATAGGCCGTTGTTGTAGAACACTGAGAATGAAAAATTTGGATAAGCTCATCTTAATGATGCCATTCCAATACATTCGATCAGTGTAGTCCACTGTTGTTCGTCCAACTGTGTTAAGTGTTTTCTTTGGCTTGTTCATAACGGCATCGTATACCTTGATCATCAAGGTGTCAATGTATCAGGTAGCCCGTTTAATTTACTTTATTATTGACTTTACTCATCATCATGAGTCTCCTCTTTTCGATAATAAAATGTAGATATCTCCTGATTGTTTCAAGGGATACTCACTTCCGGCATCCCTTATATTCCATCGCTTCCATAGTGATTTTCAGATAAGGGCGACTATTCCTTGACAGCAGACGATGCTATTGGATCAAAACTCAAAAGGAGTTTAGCGGGTCCTCGTGTATACACTCCTGTTTCTTGATAATGATCATTACTAGCAAAACGTAAATTGTGCAGGCGATCCAAAATAATATTGGATGCAACTTCCAACTGATTAAGTGAAAATGCAGCCGCAGCACAGGCATGAGTACCTGCACCAAAAGCTAAATGTCTTTTTCGATTTGTTTTCTGTTGAGAAGTTGTATTTTTTCTTCGATATAGATCAAATTCATTTGGTTTGTGAAAAACCGATGGATCGCGATTAGCTGCGCCAATCATACAAAATATTACAGCGCCTTTAGGTATATCGATACCAGAAATAGTGACATCTTCACCCGCTTCTCTTGGAATTAGCTGTACCGGTGATGTCAGACGTAAAGTTTCTTCAAATGCATCTCGAACCAGACTGCGATCTTTGAGCACTGCATCAAACATACTTGAATTAGATATTAAGTGATTAAGCATCATTGCTAATATCTTGTCAGCAGGTTCTATAGCAGCTAATAGAATGTTTAAACACAGTGCTGTAATTTCACTCATGGACATCGCTGTATCTTGACAAAATATAGATATAATGTCCTCACTGGGATTACACCGTCTCTGATCTATTATAGGCTTTAGTAAGCGAATTAATTTCTGACTACATTCAAGACTGTGCATTTTTTCTGGTTCTGTTTGGTCAAACTGGGTAATAAAACTGGCGATACCCTTGTGCCATTCAGCTATATCACGATAGTTATCACTTGGTAGTCCGAGAATACCTAATGTTACTAATACGGCATAATCGCGGCCAAAGTCATTAACAATATCTATATTTCCTTTTTCCATATAAGGTTGTAAGAGATCTTCAGTAATCTTTCGAATCATGGGTTCGTAGTAGCGATTAAAATAATCTCTTGAAAGTCCTTGCATTATGAGTTTTCGTTTACACGCATGCTCTTCACCTTCCATTTGAGCAAGAACGCGATCCCCCATAACTGGTTCGGCAAGTGCGGTTAATGGCTTAGTATTGAAAATTGAGGATTTTAAAATAGCGTCAACATCCTCATATTTGCCAATAAAATAGCTATTTTGGGATTGTTCAAAATAAACTAAATCTTGTTTATGCAAGATGTCGTAAAAATCATAAGGATTTTTTATGAATTTAGGATCGTGAATACTAAAAGAACTTAATTTAGCCATTATTTTGCTTCCTTTCTAAAGATATTGGGTACTAAGAGCTTATTAACTTTAAATACAATTACTATTTCATCAGACTGTTTGTATTTTATGGTTGAGTGACGATTCCGTAACTTTGTCTATCTCCTACTTGTATAGGATAACTGCCGTTAAACAACCCTTTTCCGATTGGCCAAGGACGGTGATAAAGTAACGTAGAATACTTTACCCCAAGTAATCGAGGGGTATCGAGGTAAAAGGGAATTTCAGCGAAAATATATGGTAACGCTTTATATACTAATTGTAGGTCAATTGGACCAAAGTATTGCCCGGTACCTTTTAGTCTCCCTTTTATGGCTTGAAAGGCCATATTAAGGCAGATTTTTTTAAAAGATTCTGATTCATTAAACGCGTTTTCAACTTGTGTTTTAAGAGATTGGTAGTCATGGTTTAGTGCAAAGTCACAAAATTGAATAACTCTGATTTGCTTACTTTTTAACATTGCTGTGGAAATAGCATAATCAAGGTTACATAAAAGACGTCTAATTTCGCGCTGTGTTTTCTTGATAGCCTTAGCATTCTCAGCTCCACTAGCAACTAAAAGGCGTGAAGCTTCACGTTCACAAGGTAACAATATGTCAACTTGTCGGAAATAATGACTTGACCACTGAATAAGGTCCACTACATAGTCCTTTGAAAAACGTGAGTTAAAGGGGCTTATCCCTATTAGCGCGTGATCACCTTTTTGAATAATTTGGTCACAACGAGAGGTTTCACCTTGGACAGTAAATGATGGTGAATTCTCGTGTAGCAATGTTGAATGGACTGGTAATATTTGATTGTTCGTTTCTTTTAAATATTTTTTTTCAGTAGATAACATTTCCATTGACTTTCCATTTTTTAATGTAATCCTACATAATCTTGGTATAAATTGTTTAATTTTTATATAGACTTATTACATCTCCATTGAAATATTTATATACCCGTCGTCTTTCACGCTGCCTCTTTGTTGGCTGCACTCACTCACCCCGGTCACATAGTTATCTATGCTCCCGGGGATTCGTTCCCTTGCCGTCGCGATGCATCTTGAAATCCATAGGGTATACATAAATTTGATCTAACTTAATCTCGTAAAAATGTCAAAAACTATCGAAAGTCAGAGTTAGATAAATCACATTTCGAGCCGATAAACGAATTGATGTTAAATGAGTCTTTACCAATTCAGTCTGCTGTTGAAAAAGTGAGAAGAAAATCGGATATAAAAATGCATTGTCACCCTTGAGGACAAGACTGCATTTTTTAATAAGAAGGTTGTTCGGACAACAACGTTTAATGCTGTATTTTTAACTTTACGTCGATATGATTCGCCCGTAAAATTATCCGCTTTGGTAGATAAATTCAATAGTTAAAGAAAAAATAATTAAAAAAACATATACAAATTCCGCTATTTAACTTGAGGTTTGTTGAATCTTTTGTGCCAATAATTCCTGTATAAAAGTTACGTATATACTAATGATGACATGGTGTAAAAATAACATTTAATTACTATCAATGGTATTTAATGTTATCTTTATAACATTAATTTTATGATAAATAAGACTTGGTTTGTTTATCTGAGGAATATCTCTCATTCATTAAATGACTTGTTTGAAAAAACATAATAATGGTGTATGAATATTATCTTCTATGAACATCAAATGGAATGTAAATGTGAAATTAAATGACATAGGCAGCACAGTTTTACTCGAAATTAATAAGTTTAAAATAAACGGTAATCGAGTATTTTCGAAGTGTGAATATCAAAATTCTATAAGTAGACATAAGGATAGGATATTTTTGTATATATACCCTATGGATTTCAAGATGCATCGTGACGGCAAGGGAACGAATCCCCGGGAGCATAGATAACTATGTGACCGGGGTGAGAGAGTGCAGCCAACAAAGAGGCAACTTGAAAGATGACGGGTATAGAATAATAGGTGATATATGTCTTCATATAATGGCGTAATATATGGGGTTATTTTTTGCCTCATCAGTGCAGCATTTGATGTGTTTGTTGCGTATTTAACTCAATCGATAAATTCAGCTATTGTTATCTTTTATTGCTTTATATCATCTACTTTATTATTTATGATGATAAGTATTTTCAAAGGGATTGATCAATTAATTGTGAAAGTCCGCAAGAACACCTTATTGGTGTTAATTGTTAATATTTCAATTCTATTAAATTGGGGAGGATTAATCATTGCGCTGCGTTTTCTTGAGCCTGCAATAGTAGGTGTTGCTTCAGTGGCTTGTGGCCCTGCGATAACAATCCTCCTTTCATCTTTTATCGATAAAGACGAGGCAAAAACAGAAGAATTAGAAGTTGTCATATCTTGGTTAGTTCTCATTGGGGTAGGTGTGATGCTAGTGAATGCATTTTTAGGAAATAGTGGATTATCATCAACCTCATCTCAGGATAGGATTATTGGTATTGTTAGTGTGATAATTGGTGCTGTAGGAACGGTATTATACACTATTTCTTCTAAGAAATTATTCAAGGAAAAATGGCAAACATATGAGATATTGTCTGTTAGAAGTATTTTAATGGTGATACTTTCATTTTGTTATATTTCACTATCCGATGTTTCTCTTAGTTTGAATATTGATCTGATTCTTCCGATGTTGATTCTTGTTGCTGTCGGTCACTTACTTCCAATCTATCTCGTACTGAAGGCAATTAATGCCATTACTCCCCTTCATGTCTCTTTATTGTTTTTACTGATACCTGTATTTACGATTCTTTTCCAATATCTTGATTCACGCATAGCGTTTTCTGTTGAAAGTTTGATTGCAGCTTCGGTTATAGTTTCTTTATTAATTATTCTTGGGGTGAGCAAGATAAAAAAGACAAAAGGGTATAATGAGGTATAAATAGACAAAATAGTTCGCCGCTATCCTGTGTGACGATGGTAAGGCGATGGTAAATAGTATTAATAGCGATCTGATAATGACAACGGTCATTAATTTACTAGTTAATCATTAATGAAACCAGAAGCGATGAAAAGTAGATAAACTAGTAACAGGTTTTTGTATTTATTTATATTATTAATGTTATATTTATTTGACTTACTTTTCAGGTGCCGACTTTATTCGGCGCACAGCATTTTATGCCAGTTATCATCTTTTTCACTGAAATAATCGTTTACTAATTAATCAAACAACCACAATTTTTGCGCACAGGTTAATAGTGATTAATCCTGTAGTCATGGTCTTTTTATGGTCTTTTTGTCTATAAAACGTGCTCGTTGTCATATTTTTGTGCTAACTATGTTAATTATTAGTTTCCTTTGTGTTTTCCTGTTGTTTATGACATCTGTTGAGATCTTATTGACGCAAGAGACAACAGTTGTTTAATTGATAAGCTGAAAATAATAAACAAAACCTAAACAGCGCAGTTTCTGACAGAAAGTGCAGATTCTGACTGTACACAACACCACCACAAATGGAGTGCAAGAAAATGACAACTTTCTCTAAAGGGGCGAAGTTATTGAAGCTAGGGGTCAGCTTAGTTGCATTGGCAGTCACCGCCAGCGTTCAGGCAAAAACATTGGTTTACTGTTCCGAAGGCTCACCGGAAGGCTTTAATCCACAACTGTTCACCGCTGGCACAACTTATGATGCCAGCTCCAGACCACTGTATAACCGTTTGGTTGAGTTCAAAACAGGTACAACTGAAATTATCCCGAGCCTGGCTGAAAAATGGGATATTAGCGATGACGGTAAAGTTTACATTTTTCATCTGCGCAAAGGTGTTAAGTGGCACGATAGCAAAGACTTCAAACCAAGCCGAGAATTTAATGCTGATGATGTGATCTACACTTTCATGCGGCAAAAAGATGCAAACCACCCATACCACAAGGTGTCAGGCGGCAGCTATGAATATTTCATTGGCATGGGTATGAGTGAGATGATCAATAAGGTTGAAAAAGTAGATGATTATACTGTGCGGATTGAACTGAGCCGCCCGGAAGCACCATTCCTGGCTGATTTAGGTATGGATTTCGCTTCTATTATGTCAGCAGAATATGCAGATAAGATGATGAAAGCCGGTACGCCAGAGAAAGTCGATCTAAATCCGATTGGTACAGGCCCGTTCCAGTTGGTGCAATATCAGAAAGATTCTCGCATTCTGTATAAAGCCTTCAAAGAATACTGGGGAGATAAAGCCAAAATTGACCGGCTAGTTTTCTCTATTACTCCTGATGCATCCGTTCGTTATGCAAAATTGCAGAAAAACGAATGTCAGATCATGCCATATCCAAATCCGGCGGATATTGCCCGCATGAAACAGGATAAAGATATCGTTTTGCTGGAACAGCCGGGTCTGAATGTCGGTTATGTCGCTTTCAATGTCATTAAAAAGCCATTGGATAACGTCAAAGTTCGTCAAGCGTTGACGATGGCAGTCAATAAAGACGCTATCGTTGAAGCGGTTTATCAGGGCGCTGGTCAGAAAGCCAAAAATCTGATCCCACCAACCATGTGGGGTTACGACAATGATCTTAAAGATTATCAGTACGATCCAGAAAAAGCGAAACAGCTCCTAAAAGAAGCAGGGATGGGAAGTGGGTTTACCATTGATCTGTGGGCAATGCCGGTACAGCGTCCATACAACCCGAATGCCCGTCGTATGGCTGAAATGGTCCAGGCTGACTGGGGAAAAATTGGTGTTAAGGCCAAAATTGTCAGCTATGAGTGGGGCGAATATTTGAAGCGAGCTAAAGATGGCGAGCATCAAATTGTCATGATGGGTTGGACGGGAGACAATGGTGATCCAGATAACTTCTTCGCGACTTTGTTTAGCTGCGCAGCTAAAGATAAAGGTTCCAACTACTCTAAATGGTGTTACAAACCGTTTGAAGATGCCATACAGCCAGCCCGAATCGTTTCTGAGCATGCTAAACGTGTTGAGCTTTATAAACAGGCTCAAGCTGTGATGCATGAGCAGGTTCCGGCCCTGATTGTGGCTCATTCCACGGTATATGAACCGATCCGTAAAGAGGTCAAAGGTTACGTCGTTGATCCTCTAGGCAGACATATTTTCAGCAACGTGTCTCTCGAATAATCCTGTTCTGACTTAAGGTGTTGATTAAATTGTGAGCCAAAGGGGGAAAGTCCTCCCCCTTATCAAGCCAAACGGCCTGAGAGCTGTAACCGGCATTTAAAAAAAGAGAGTTCGGGATATGTTGCAGTTCATACTCCGACGTCTGGGGTTGGTAATCCCAACGTTTATTGGCATTACTTTACTGACTTTTGCTTTTGTCCATATGATCCCCGGCGATCCGGTGACCATTATGGCCGGGGAACGTGGAATATCGGCTGAGCGTTATGCCCAGCTAATGGCCGAAATGGGGTTGGATAAACCACTTTGGCAGCAATACTTTCATTATGTAAGTAATATGTTACATGGTGATCTTGGTATCTCCATGAAAAGTCGTATCTCGGTGTGGGAAGAGTTTGTTCCCCGTTTCCAGGCAACGCTTGAACTGGGGATATGCGCCATGCTGTTCGCTATTTCTGTGGGTATTCCCGTTGGTGTCTTGGCGGCAGTAAAGCGTGGTTCTGTTTTTGATCATACTGCGATAGGACTTTCCCTAACCGGATACTCCATGCCGATCTTTTGGTGGGGGATCATGTTGATCATGCTGGTTTCTGTTCAGTTGGATCTGACACCGGTATCTGGTCGGATAAGCGACAGTGTTTTCCTTGATGACAGCTATCCGCTAACGGGTTTTATGCTAATCGACACACTATTCTGGGGTGAAACCGGTGATTTTAAAGATGCGGTGATGCATATCATTTTGCCTGCCGTTGTCTTGGGGACGATTCCACTGGCGGTGATTGTCCGTATGACCCGATCTTCTATGTTGGAAGTACTAGGTGAAGATTATATCCGTACTGCACGCGCTAAAGGTTTGAGTCGTATTCGTGTGATTGTGGTCCATGGGCTTCGCAATGCATTGCTGCCGGTTGTCACCGTTATCGGCTTGCAGGTGGGCATGATGCTGGCGGGGGCTATCTTGACTGAAACTATTTTCTCTTGGCCGGGGCTTGGACGCTGGCTTATCGATGCCCTTCAACGCCGGGATTATCCGGTGGTGCAGGGAGGCGTATTACTGGTGGCGATCATGATCATCTTGGTTAACCTGATAGTTGACTTGTTATACGGCATCGTTAACCCGCGTATCCGGCATAAGAAATAGGGAGCACATTATGTCTCAAGTGACTGAGCCTGCAAACAGTGCGCCTAAGATTATGACGCCGATGCAGGAGTTCTGGTATTACTTTAAGCGCAATAAAGGGGCCGTTGCTGGCCTGGTTTATATTGTGTTGATGTTGTTGGTTGCTCTGTTGGCGGGGGTGCTTGCCCCACACGGTGCGGCTGAACAGTTCCGCGATTCTTTGCTGACGCCACCGGCATGGCAGGAAGGGGGAAGTTGGCAGTTTATTCTGGGTACTGATGATGTTGGGCGTGATTTACTTTCACGTCTGATGTACGGCGCTCGGCTTTCATTGCTGGTAGGTTGTCTGGTGGTGGTGCTATCCCTGTTGATGGGGGTTGTTTTGGGAGTGTTGGCGGGTTATTTCGGTGGTGTGGTGGATATTATCATCATGCGTATCGTTGATATTATGCTGGCATTGCCAAGCCTGTTGCTGGCTTTGGTGCTGGTGGCGATATTTGGGCCATCCATTGTCAATGCTTCACTGGCGTTGACCTTTGTGTCTCTGCCACATTACATCCGTTTAACTCGCGCTGCGGTGTTGGTAGAAGTTAACCGTGACTATGTGACGGCTTCACAGGTGGCGGGAGCGGGTTCCATGCGCCAGATGTTTATCAATATCCTGCCTAACTGTCTGGCGCCACTGATTGTGCAGGCTTCTCTGGGTTTTTCTAATGCCATTCTTGATATGGCTGCTTTGGGTTTTCTGGGGATGGGGGCGCAGCCACCCACGCCGGAATGGGGGACAATGCTGTCTGATGTATTGCAGTTTGCACAAAGTGCCTGGTGGGTGGTGACGTTCCCCGGGGTGGCGATTCTGCTGACAGTGTTGGCGTTTAACCTGATGGGTGACGGTTTGCGTGATGCACTTGATCCTAAACTCAAGCAGTAGTGAGGTGGCGAAATGGCACTGTTAAATGTAGAAAAATTATCGGTTCACTTTGGTGACGAAGAGGCACCATTCCGCGCCGTTGACCGCATCAGTTACCGAGTTGAGCAAGGGCAGGTTGTTGGGATTGTTGGAGAATCTGGTTCAGGTAAATCGGTGAGTTCATTGGCTGTAATGGGATTGATTGATTATCCGGGTAGAGTAATGGCTGACAAATTGGAATTTAACCAGCGTGATCTGACCAAAATTTCCGAACAAGAACGTCGCCAACTGGTTGGTGCGGAAGTGGCAATGATCTTCCAAGATCCGATGACCAGCTTGAATCCCTGTTATACCGTTGGGTTTCAGATTATGGAAGCGCTGAAAGTGCATCAAGGTGGCAATCGTCGTACTCGCCGCCAGCGGGCAATTGATCTATTGACTTTGGTCGGTATCCCTGATCCTGCATCGCGTCTGGATGTGTATCCGCACCAATTATCGGGTGGTATGAGTCAACGGGTCATGATCGCAATGGCGATTGCTTGCCGGCCAAAATTACTGATTGCTGATGAACCGACAACCGCTTTAGATGTCACCATTCAGGCGCAGGTTATTGAACTGTTGTTGGAGTTGCAACAACGGGAAAATATGGCGCTAATATTAATCACCCATGACCTGGCATTGGTTGCAGAGGCCGCTCATCACATTATTGTGATGTATGCCGGGCAGGTGGTGGAATCCGCCAAGGCATCGGAAATCTTCCGGGCACCACGTCATCCGTATACTCAGGCGTTGCTCCGGGCATTACCTGAATTTGCTACGGATAAATCCCGTCTTGCTTCTTTACCGGGTGTTGTGCCGGGGAAATATGACCGGCCTATCGGGTGTTTACTGAATCCACGTTGTCCATATGCAAATGACCATTGTCGTCAGGTGGAACCGGAATTAAGAACGGTAGGAGAACGTCAGGTGAAATGCCATATACCGTTGGATGATGCGGGGAGGCCGACAGTATGAGTGAGTATCTTTATCCGGCGCAGAAAATATCCACTGTGCCATTATTAAAAGCGACAGATCTGAAAAAATATTATCCGATTAAAGGGGGACTCTTTTCACCGGCTAGAACGGTAAAAGCGTTGGATGGGGTCTCTTTCGAATTGGAAAAGGGAAAAACGTTGGCAGTTGTTGGTGAATCGGGGTGTGGTAAATCCACGCTGGGGCGATTGCTGACGATGATTGAAAAGCCAACCGACGGGGAGCTTTATTATCAGGGGCAAGATCTGCTGGTGCCCAATAAAGATTCTGAAAAGCTACGTCGTCAGAAAATCCAGATTGTGTTTCAGAATCCTTATGGTTCACTTAATCCGCGTAAGAAAGTTGGGCAGATCCTGGAGGAACCTCTGCGGATCAATACCAAGTTGAACGCACAGGAACGTAAAGAGAAAGTGTTGCAGATGATGGAAAAAGTGGGGCTAAAAACCGAACACTACAGCCGTTATCCGCACATGTTCTCCGGTGGTCAACGCCAACGGATTGCGATTGCTCGTGGCCTAATGTTGGACCCGGATGTGATGATTGCGGATGAACCGGTTTCTGCGTTGGATGTTTCGGTGCGGGCACAGGTGTTGAATCTGATGATGGACTTACAACAAGAGTTGGGGCTCTCTTATGTCTTTATTTCCCATGACTTGTCTGTGGTTGAACATATCGCTGATGAAGTGATGGTGATGTACCTTGGTCGTTGTGTGGAAAAAGGCCGTAAGGAGATGATTTTCAGTCATCCACGTCACCCCTATACACAGGCGTTATTATCAGCAACGCCAAGGCTGAATCCTGAATTACGCCGTGAACGGATAAAATTGACCGGCGAATTACCAAGCCCAATGAATCCACCGCCCGGTTGTGCATTTGCCGCTCGTTGTCGTCGGGCACTTAGCATTTGTACTCAGTTTCAGCCAAAATTGAATCAATATGGTGATCAACTGATCGCCTGTTTTGCGGTCGATCAGGATGAAAATGTTACGGTGGAATAATTGCTTGGCAATTATACCCTATGGATTTCAAGATGAATCGCGGCGGCAAGGGAGTGAATCCCCGGGAGCATAGCAAACTATGTGACCGGGGTGAGCGAGCGCAGCCAACAAAGAGGCAACTTGAAAGATGACGGGTATATTCAATAAAACATCTTTGGTGATAATGGGTTAGTCATTATCACCATTTAAATATTTACTTATATTTCTGATGGTCATTGATTGCTGCCAAAGGCAATTATTTCAGAAAAATAACGACTTGGATAAGTGAAACGGGATCGCTAGCGATAAAATCAAGTATACTCAATTCCATTGATCACGTGTTATAACTGCGATATCCACAGGCATTGGTTTAAGTGAAAATGAAATTGCGCGTCAAACGTTCGTTAACCATTAAACAGATGGCCGCAGTGACCGGCGTCACGCTGGTGACCATTGCTATTTTTATTACGATCCAATTGTGTCATTTTATACAGCAACGTAAAGATGATTATGTCAGCCAGCTTAATAATGCGGCAGTTCAGGTACAGGCACCGTTAACGGAAGCACTACTTAATTCCGATCTCAGTAAAGCAAAAGAGTTGCTGATAGGGCTGCGCACTGTCGGTATTTTAGGACGTGCGGATGTGGTGTTACCGGAGGATATCCGGGTGATACGATTGAGCTTTGCTACCCATCGCTCAATCCCCGAACTGGCTAAACGTGTTTTTGGGATCCCTGTGGAAGTGAGTATTCCTCTTCATGTTTATGGTTCAGTATCGACAGATGCTAAACCGCTAGGGCATCTGATTTTGCAAGTGGATTCCAACCGAGTATATCGTTTTGTCATTAATACGTTGGCACTGATGCTGACAACTTATTTATTACTGGCCCTTATCCTTACGGTGTCGATAAGCTGGTGTATCAACCGGATTGTTGTGCACCCATTACGAGACATTGCGCGGGATCTTAATAACGATCAACCATCAGAGCCAATGGCTTGCCCTAAATACCATCAGGATGATGAACTGGGTATGCTGATCAGGGGATATAATCGTCAATTTAATAAGCATAAACCTCCGTCATCATGAAACCATTCATGGCGGTTTGAGGTCTAATCCTCAGTTATAATCCTGACAGGATTTCGCCTGCTAAAATTCAGGTTTTTGCTTTTTCTACCGTTATTATTGGTCGAAGGGAACATATTCTGTCATCAATGGTTAAACCTTCGAAGGCTAAAACCAAGGATAGACATTTATAGGGGTTCACATGCAGGGTACGAAAATTCGTTATTTTATTGGTGGGATAATGCTGGCAGTTGCGGGCCAGACGCAGGCAGAAGCCTTGCAGCCTGACCCTGCCTGGAAACAAGGTAAATTGGAAAACGGTTTTAACTGGCAAATTTTGCAGACGCCACAACGTCCTAACGACAGAATACAGTTGCGCCTGGTCGTGAAAACAGGGTCACTGGCGGAGAAAACCCAACAAACGGGTTATACCTGGTTGATTCCGAAAGTCGTGCTTTTTAGTAGCAAAAGTTTATCTTCCACCAAATTAGAGCAGTTATGGAACAGTGCTATTGATCCAAAATACCCACTGCCTCCAGCTATTGTTTCATATGATTTCACACTCTATAGCTTGAGCTTGCCACATAATCGGCCTGAACTACTAAAAGACGCGTTGAACTGGTTGGCTGATGCAGCGGGCAAAGCGGTATTTACACCTGAGACTCTACAACATGCCATGAAAATGGCTGATACATCCGTTGCAACCTATCCACCAGATATACAAGATCCCGTGTGGCGTAGACGTTTGAAAGGTTCAACGCTGTTAGGGCACGATCCGGCACAAAACGCGCCTCAACCTATTGATTTGGAGAAGCTTAAGCAGTTTTACCGGCAGTGGTATACCCCTGACATGATGACGTTATACGTTGCGGGACATGTAGATAGCCGTACTCTGCCGGAAAATATCAATCTAGCGTTTTCATCATTGAAAGGTAAACGCCATACTCCGGCCACCATTGCCGCGTTGTCGCCAATGAAACCGGAGACCATAGGGATTATCAGCGATAAAAAGAAAGAAGATACTTTATCCTTGATTTGGGATCTCAATTGGCAGCCGATTAATGATTCGCATGTGCTTAATCACTATTGGATTAGTGATATTACCCGCGAGGCACTTTATCGCTATCTGCAACTTGGGCTGGAAAGAAAAAATGATAAAGCGTTGAAATTGGGGCTAGATTGTAAAGTCCAGTATCATCGTGCGAGTTGTGCCCTGAATCTCAACACGGCAGCCGGTAATTTAAAACCTGCAATGGAGTATCTGGCGGCTGAATTGGCCACACTACGCGATAAAGGATTGCCGAAGGGACAATTTGATGAGCTATATGCGCAAAAACAAGCACAACTCGGCCAGTTGTTTGCCATGTATGGTCATACCAGTACGGATATTCTGATTAATCAGCGTCTTTTGTCCCAACAGAGCAATGTGGTGGATATCGCCCCTGAGCAGTATCAGCGTTTGAGGCAAGCATTTTTAGCTTCCTTGACCCCTGAAATGCTTAATCGTGAGTTGAAGCAGATCCTTTCACAAGAGGTTGCATTTATTCTGATCCAACCGGAAGGGGAAGCGGAGATAGATGTCGACCAGTTAAGAAACAGCTTTAATCAGATTATGCCGCTGACACCACATAAGGATAAGGTTGATATTCCGGCACAACCACCGATATCTAAGCCTGAGGCAAAAGCTTCTTAGGCAACAAAAAGGGCGGACAATACCGCCCTTCATCATTGGAGGCTACTTTTTAGCCTCAGCTCTAAGTTCAGTCACATTCTTACCGCCGATTCCCCAATTATCAGTATCGACTTCATCAATAATGACAAAAGTTGTCGCCGGATTTTTTCCCAATACATCGGCCAGTAACTGAGTAGCACCTTCAATTAATTGCTTCTTTTGTTCTGCTGTAGCACCTTCACGGGTAATTCTGATATTAACAAACGGCATAAACAGCTCCTTATTCATCGGGTTATTATTAGCAGATCGCTCTGCCTGGGCACATTTATTCGGTATTTTTATGATTATTATCCGCGGTGGCTATCCAGGCAGCGCAGAATAGCGTTAAGCGGGCAAAGAGGTAGAAAAATGTCATCAGGCCGATAACAGAACCAAATGCGGCACCAGAGGGAGAATTAGCGAGGCGTGGTAACGTCATGGTCATAATATATTTGATCACTTCAAAGCCTATCGCTGCCATCAATGTTCCTTTCAATAGCGCTTTACGTTCTGGCTGGTGGCGTGGTAACACCCAGAATAGCCATAGGAAAAGCAGATAGTTGGCTGAAATAGAGATGGCTAATCCAATCAGGACCCAGGATGGACGTAGCCATTCAATGCCATCTAACCCTAACATCTTAACAATAGTTGCTTGGGCGGAGCCTGCGATAGAGGTCAGTGATAGCGTGATCACCAGCGCTAATAATAGCCCAATCAGAGAAATAGCATCACGAAAATATTTAAAATAGATTTTCTCATTATCTTCTTGATTTCGCACCCAGACAGGATGGAATTGTGCAAGAATGGCCTGACGTAAATTACTGACCCAATTCACACCGGAATACAGCGCAATTGCCAAACCGGTTAATCCCACGGTAGTACGTTGTTTAATTGCCGTATTGACACTATTTTTCAGCGTGTTGGCAAGAGTCGGATCACTAATACTGTTGGCGATACCATTAATCAGTTTTGCCAGCAAATCAGGATTAGAGGCCAGAATAAAACCCGCAATGGCGAAAGAGAGCATCAGGATTGGAATAAGTGATAAGAAGGAAAAATACGTTATTGCCGCGCCAAACTGATTACCCATCCGATCATTAAAACGCAGCGTTGCACGGATAAAGTGAGCGATAATAGGAATATTGCGGATATAATTTCCTACTCTGACCGTCAGGGAAATCGCTTTTTTACCGTGATGAATTCCCTTTTCCAAAGGCGTTTTGGATAACCTTTTCGGCTGATGTTGGGTTGTTTCCTGTTTTTCTGCATACTTTGGCATGTATAGCCTCAAATAGTTACCTTGCTTGAATATGAGTAATCTCATCATGCAATATTTCTACGAGATGATTCCGTTGTCAAATCTAAGTCACTTGTCAAAGTGATATGCCACCAGCCTAACGAGATGAGATTGGGAATAAATATCAAAGAGCTGTTAGGAATTTGTTTTTATATTATCGAGAAATGAAAGCTAAATTAAGTAGAGCACTCACTACAGAAGTCGCTCGATTAAAAAGAATCAAAGAAGATCTTGAAAAATCAAGAATAGAAATTAATGAAGCTATTCATGACGGTCAAAACACGGCAATCCCGCCTTCGGTGAAGCAATTAATTTTTGCCAAGTTGTACCCAAAAGAAGCATTGGAAATTGGCCTTTTCAGTAAGGGTTCGACAAATATCACCACTAATGCAGTGCGTTTTGCAACACAAGGTGATGAGAAAAAAGGGACATTCACTCAACCCAAGGAAATGCAGGGTGAAGGAACGCAGGTGAATGCTTTTCGACATACGATTTGGCAGGCGACTCTGGCAGCCAGATATGGGGAGAAAATTGCTAAACATGCAGGTGATGCACATGAAGTTGACCCTCGGGTTGATCTGAATATCCGGCAATTTGCAGTTCTCAATGACGCTGATCAAACTATTGATTTACTTAATAACCAAATAGGCCGTCATATTGGGTTGAATTCAAATACAACGTCAATGAAAACATTAGCGCTCATTGCATTAGAGAAATTTCATAAAGAAGGGTTGTATGTTGCCGTTAAGAATGCTCATGGCTACGAAGTTGTTAAAGAAAAAATTTCCAATGTACAATACGCTTATATGAAGTCTGTATTTGAAAGCCTTGATGAAAACGGTAAATGAAAAAGTATAACTCATTGAAAAATAATCTATAATAAAAACATCAGATGAAAATCTGAGGTTTGTGTTAAAAATAGAAAAAATTATTACATATAGTTACTATGTATAAATTATACTATATACATCCTGGTATAAAATGCATTCAAAATCCTCGAAAATAATTACTCATAAGTGACGTTTTATTATAATATAAGAAAGAAGTATGAGTGAAAATTAGCTATGCATAAGGGGAAAATTGAAGATGAAATTAATGAATAAAAATTTGTCTATTGTTTTAATCATATTTGCTATTTTTGTCTCTGTTTATTTTGTTTTTTTCAAAAAATGGGATGTTAGAGAGGCCATTGCCGATTTTGCCAATGAACATTGCAAAATAAATCAGGAATGCTTAATTGATTTAAATGAAATAACACCATTTCATTGGGATCGTGCCTATATCTTTTCTACAGGAACTCGTCCTAAATCTATAGAAAAGGCGATTGGTATGCATTATCAATTTATTGATGTCGGGGTAAAATTCATTTTTATCAAAAACAAAAAAATCGTTTATTCTGAAGAATATTTTCCTTATCCTGATTATCGTGACAAAAATCAAATTGTACCTAATTTTGCCAGTTTACTATATCCAGAGAGTAATTACCCTGAATATTATTTTTTAACAAAAGAAAACAGTCAACTGTTTATAAAAAGATATCATGGCACATCGAACAAACGTAAGCGTAATATGTTCTATGAGATATCTCCCTCAAATGAAAATCAATCTGAAAGAAACAACTCATATAGGAAGTAGTCGCTTATTTTTATAGAGAATATTGTTGGAAGTGTAAGGTGTCACGGTTTTGCTTTACAGTTAGCTGGCATTTATGATGGTTTAAAAGACATGTTAGCTCTACTATAGTATGAAAGTGGAAAAATATAGAGCCCTTTATGCTAACCTGTGACTTATAGTAGTTTTTAAGTTCTAAATTTCGTTTGTAAATTTTAAACATAATTATATTCCCAAGTCATTTATTAATTTTTGATATTATGAAAAAGCATTAATATTGTCAATTGGAATTATTGAAATATTCAATATAGGTAGCAATAAAAAGATCCCTCATTTGAAGGATCTTTTATAAAAGAACAAATTAATCAGATTTACGATTAATTATTTCGCCATTAGTTGTACTACTTTCGGTTTCATTACTATAAGTTTTCACCAAAGGTATTTTGCCGGACAATACACCTTCCTGAACTGCTTTAACTATTCCGCTAACAGAATCAGGTAATGCAACATTGCCACCTTTACTATTGTCATAGCCGGTAACAGATTGTTGCTCCACATTTTGGGTATTAAGAATGACATTACCTTGCACATTGCCAATCTGCCCGCCAATCAGATGAGTATTTCCTGTTACATCTAAATTAACCCCTTGATTACCGGAAATAGCCGATTGTTCGCCGACATTTTCTCGATCTTTAATATCGACATTGCTCTTAAGTTTACCTGTAACCCCATTAATACCTTTAATATTATTAAGACTATTAAATGCGGAGGTTAATCTTTCCTGCCATCCTTTCGGTTGTGGCTCTTCGGTTGGATTTTTAGTTGGATCATCTGTCAATACCTCATCTTTCGACACATCGTCTTTAGACGAATTATCCTTAGTTGACTCGTCTTTAGGGATATCGTCACTTTTTACTTTGGATTCTTTGGTGTAATTAATACCAGCATCAACACCGGCATTTAACCCATGTTCAGTATCCTTACGGCTTTCAACTCGTAGATCACCACCAATACTGCCTTTTACCTGATCCGCCTCTATTCGTGCTCCGGCAACTGTTGTATCACCGCCGCTGTTGATAACGACATTTTCACCTTTAATATGGCTATTACGTTGGGTTGTTGCTTGCAGGCGATCAATCCCTACTTTGACTTCCCCGCCAAGGCTCTGTTTTGCGGTGGTGGTTGTACTGTCATCTTCCGCTTTCTTAATCGAGCTTGCATTACCTCCATTGCCTTTCAGGTTAAATTCCCAACTATCGTTGTTAATGCGATCCTGAGCGGATACCAGTTCAACATTACCTTGTTTAGCGTTCAAGTCGATTTGCTTACCGGTCACTTGAACACCTTGCAACGTCAAGTTATTGCCTGCACTCAGGTTGACACCTTGCTTACCGCCAATTTCACTTACCTGAGCTGTGGTACTATTTTTGCTATCTGTGTTGTAACCGCCGCCAAGACCGATATGAACATTCTTGCCCTCTGGCGAGTTTCCCCCTTTAGCAGATGCTTCTCCGTTATAACCGGTTGCTGTTTTCGTCGTGCTATTGGTGGCATTATCAAAATGGATATCACCTTTAGCATCTATATTAGCTTTACCAGAGCCAGCATTCAGAGATGTGCCTTGATATTCAGTATCCCTTTCGACGCGGATATTAATGTCATCCGCAGCGGTAATCCGGCTAGTGACTGCTGTGGTAGTCGCAGTATGGCTGCTTTGTGTGCCGCCTTTGCCTTTACCATTACCGGAGATATCTTCACCGGTGGTGGTATAGACACGTAGGTCAGCATTGCCGCGGGTTTCACTGTGGCTGCTTTCGTGGTGATTCTGTGCTGCTTCACTGTTATGGCTACCGGCAGTCAGTGTAACGTTACCTTTATCAGCACGATATTGAGTACCCTGATCATACAGCTCGCCATTGGTTCTGATAACAACATTGCCGGCCTGAACAGAGGTTACAACCGCTTCGGACTTTTTGTTTGCAGTCTGGATACTACCGCCGTTGGCGGCAATATCCGCCCCGAAATTAGGCGTGCCTTTGTTGGTTAAAGTGCCATCCAGCGCAGATTTAGCCGGTTCTTTAACCACTTTCTCTATCGGGCGAGTAACAGCGCTATAATCGACATTGACACCAATATCCGCGCCAACCTGTAGTTTGTGGTTGGCATTTGATGTCGTATTCGATACAGCCAGATTGCTGACTTTGCCTGCCTCAGCGGTATAAGTGCCATTGACTTCATGCTTTGTCCCTTCCTGAACCAATTCACCGTTGGTTGTAATATTCAAATTACCTGCGATTTGAGAACCGGAAACAACGGCAGTCGTACTGGTATGATTGTTGTTGTTACTTTCATAACTACCATGAATACCAGAACCGACTTTATCGATTCCTCCCGTAAGATAGGCGCCAACGTACTTTTTACTCTGAGATTTCTCTTCGGATTTTTTATTATCCGCGGCTAACAGATGAACATTCGCGCCGGTGATCTTCGCATCACCTGTAGTCGTCACCAGATTAGAACCACTCAGGGTGACATCTTTATCAGCATCGATAGTCATGCTACCTCCACTCAACGTGGAAGCTTGCTGTGTTATCGTCTGATTTTTTTGACTGTTACTGGTATGTTCAATGCCTATTCCGGCACGATACTGTTTATCCCCCTTTGGTTGGAAGTGGCTTTGCGGCTCCAGAGAAGTGCTTTGTTTATCAGCCTGTTTCTGTTCGCCATAAGAGAGCACGTTGATATTACCGGATGTGTTCAGGCTAAGCGCGCCGGTACTTTGCACCTGACTGCCAATAATATTGATATCTTCATCACTGAGTAATTTGAGCTCTGCTTCAGAAACCAATTCGCTGCCATGAGATTTCTGTTGCTGGCGATTGGTTCTTTTTGAGCTATTAGTGATGTTAAGTACTGTGCCCGTTCGCTCATCAACTTTGTGATTGATATGACTGACCGCATTATCGATGGTTAATTCGCCACTATTAGCATTTACAAAAGCACCTTGGACCGCCTTCACTTTGCTGCCGGTAATGGCGATACCCTCATAGCCTGACAGCAATAAACGCCCATTGGCTGTCAATTCAGATGCATGGTTGGTTTCTTTTAACTCACTGTTGTCTTTATTCCCACCGCCGCCGAGACCTCCCCAGTATTTTTTATCATCACGTATAGCCCGGCTATCAGCCGTTTTCTGAACATCGATTTGCAGTTGTTTACCAGCTTCTAATGTCAGATTTTGACCTGCATGGACTTTTGCCCCAAGAATTTCAGCACGAGTTCCTGCCTTAATATTAAGATTAGTTCCTGCTTGTAATTCACTGGCAATCAAACGCTCGGTCTGTTTACTCTCTTCCCAACTTCCGGTCTGCAATTTAGCCGTGTGATTTTTTTTGTGACCTGTTTCCGAGCTTTTTTCTGTCTCAGTCAGACCGGCAATTTGAACACCTTTTTTCGCTGTAACCGCTAGCTCACCTTTAGCATCTATTTTGCTGCCAAGGATCTTAACGTCACCTTCCGTCGCATTTAAGCTCGCATTTCCTTTGGCCTGGATATTGTTTCCTGCCTGATGCAGTTTTTCACTTTCCTGAGTGACCTCATGGCGCCAGGAATAACCCTGTTGGTTATTAATATTTTTAGTGGATTGCTTTAATTGCTGCCCATCTAAAGTGAGATTAGCACCACTCAGATTCACATCATCACCTACGATATCCGTGGCTGTAATCCGGTTATGACTATTGGCGACTAATGAAATATTTTTGCCTTCAAGCTTAGTACGAGCGAGTGACTGACTACTTTTACTATCATTGGTATAAGAACCGCTGAAATAGCTTTGGTAATTATTGCTACCATCACGGCTATATGATGATTCGCTGACTTTACCTTTTACCTCAATATCATTACCCAAAAGATCAACATTTCCACCTCGTAGATGTGCTGCTTCTAAATTGAGATTGCCGTGGGAATCAACAATAATCTCATCACTGGCAGTAAGAGTACCTTGTAAATTAACTCCACTGCCTTTTGCAGTATTGAGTAGACGGATACGTCCGGCTTGCATACTCCCCAGATAATAGCTGTCCAGCACACCGGTTAACGTTTGCTGAGAATTAATGACTTCTCCTGTGGCTGAGGTTTTATTTTCACCACTGATCGCATTAATCTCTTTTTGAGCGGTGACTGGGCCCCGGTTGTCAATTTTCGGGGCGATAAGATCAAGGATCGCATTGGCGATTAAACCATCCGATTTAATTTTCAGGCTATTCTGATTATTAAACGTACTGAAACCTTGCAAATTACCTTGTTCTATCAATGGATTACCTACAACCAGAGAAGCGCGGTTAGTATTGATAAAACCACATCCATTACAGGTGATGCCGTTCGGGTTTGCCAGTACATAATCTGCTGCTATACCAAACACTTCCTGTTGACCTAATAACAGGGAAGGGTTCCTGCTGATAACTTCATTCAGAATCAGGCTAGCAGCTTGACCATTCAAATTAGGGTTAGCGGCAAGCTGCCCCGCTAATTGTGATTGCCCCTCCTTAAGCGCATTATTTAGAACGACACCCATCTGGCCGACGTTGTAATCCAGATATTGGTTATGTGACAACCCGGAAGAGGAGGGCGTCACGATATTCACAACCGTTGCTTTACCTTCGGCAGCGAAAATATCGGGATGGTGTGCTGGATCGCCACCACCAACGATTTCACTGGCAAAACTGGTAGAACAAGAGACAAGAATGATTGCCATAGAAGCGGTAAGCTTGCCGGTAGGAGATAACCTGAATTTTTTGTTTTTCATACATTAAGTCTCTATCTATTTAGTTATATTGCTGTGTGTACAGCGTTGGGTACTGCTTAAAAACATCAAAAGGTGTAAGAAAAACGGACTAGCACCTGAATGGGTTCATCAGATGCTCGGCGATTAGAAAGTAACTTTCCTCGACTGGTTTCTAGATCGAATACCATGCTCTGGTATCTCAGTGTGGCGCCAGAACTGATTCCGGCGCTGCTTTGCCAGCCTTGTGGGCTGCGATATCCTTGAACCCGGCCAATATCAATACCGATACGCATTGATAATGTGCTGTTGGCGAGGGGAAACGTCCGGGACAGTGTATTTTGCAGATACCAGCCGTTATCCCCGGATAGTGTATTTTTGCTAAATCCCCGGACTGCATTCCGATCAGTGATATTCAGCCATTCGACGCCGGGCAAACCGCGCTGATTGTATTGCCCATAAAACAGGTTATTGAGCTGATAAGGCGAGTTGAACAGCATAAAACGCTGATGTAGATTGACCATCAACTTGCCTTTGGTGAACTGCTTATCGAGATAGGCGGTTCCGGTTTGTGCTCCAAACCAAGGCAAACCCTGTTCAACACTCAGATTGAGCGTGATTAATCCGGTTGGAATGATATGTAAATGATTAACACCGAGTTCAAAGACACTCAATGTTTGGCTACTGACACCAATCTTGGCATCGTTAAAGTAATTATTGTAATTCTTGTAAGTTAATTGCCCGCTGACACTATTAATCTGAGATTGATTACGATAGAAGGCAAAATCGGAACGCATGCCGATTTGCTGAGTATCACCATAAATCTTTATCGTTCTCATTTTTAAATGGGGATGGCTGGCATATTGGGAATAACTACCAAACCCACTGAATGTTGCTGCGCCATAGGGCACTGAATAAAGCAGAGTATAAGCACGGCTATACCGGTTGGATGGGCTATCTAACGTACTACTGGCATTCAGACTGATGAAATCGGATAAACCAAATGGGCTGTCAAAACTGACATTTGTGCGGACCAGCCATTTCCCAGTGCTCTTTTGCCCATAATTATCAGTTTTGATATTCAATAACCCAGGCTTACTGCGCTGATTATGTAATTTAATCACCGAACCACCATTCACCGCTCCCGGTAAAATATCTAGGGTGGTTTTATTGGACTGTAGCCGGTTAGCCTGATCTAAACCCTGATCGAGTTGTGTAATATTGAGTGGTTGTTTTTCCAGACCGGGAAATAACATCCTACTATTCACCCAGCGATCACCGCCTTCGATTTTTTCAATAAACCCTTCGATAACATTTATCCCTAACTCTCCATCGGTATTAGGCGCAATAAACTGAATACGGGCGGTGATATAGCCTTTACTGATATAAAGCTGAGTCAGTTCGTGGCTGAGCCGATTGATATCATGACTGCTGATACACGCCGGGGATAAAGCGCTGAGCGTACTTAAATCCCGAATCGAGAGCAGAGATATCCCTTTAAGGTAAACGCCGGTTAACGGCAGACATTGCTTAGATTCCGGCAATACTGACGCAGGCGTTGACTCAGGAACGGTATTAGCCTGCTGCTTTAATTGCTGATATCGGCGTTGTTCTATCAATTGGTTAATTTCCCTAGAACTATCTTGCAGAGTTCTTCTCGCTTCAGTCATTGGCAGATCATCATTTATCTCTGCCGGTGAGGCGATTATCTGAAAGGAAATACAACCTAATATGAGAATAGATATTCTTTTTATCATTAATTCACCGATAAGGATGATATTTTATGCCATAAAACATAAATATAGGGTGATAGCCTGATCGTAATGACATATACCCAATGGATTTCAAGATGCATCGCGACGGCAAGGGAGCGCAGCCAACAAAGAGGCAACTTGAAAGATAACGGGTATACATATTGGCTAATTTATTCGTTATTAAAGCACACTATTGGTTATATCTTGCTCTGATTAGTGGGTGGCGTTTCTTTTATATCTCGATTTTCTATCAGAAATTTTAATTAGTCGGTTATTAGGATAATAATGAGTTAATAAGAGCCATGATTTTATTGCTTATTAATGAATTAACTTAAGTGGAATAAGTAACGGGTGGTGTTTTAAAAAAATAGATAAGGCTGTACTAGGAAGATTTTTAAATAAAGAAAAACTTAATCTAAGAAAGTAATAATAAGCTAAATTTTAATTTTCTGTTATTTAGCTTGATAGACGATAATGTCAGATGTAATAGTTCTTGTAAGTTATTTTAGCTAAACAAATAGATAATAGAAAGAATATCCTCTGAATTGATGACAGAATAATTGTCGGAAGATTGTTGAATTTATGGTGAGGAATAGAGTTTACCTGGATGTTATAAGATTTTATTTATAAGGCAATAATATTATTATATAAATTAGTGTTTGTTACAGACATTTAATTAAATTGAAAAATAAAAATACTGGAAAATTATTTTAATAATTTTCCAGTAGAAAATGAAAATATACAAATGGTTAGCTATTAGTTACTTCAACATATGGATCGTATCGATAATAACCTAGGAGCTTTTTACCGTCATAAGCGGCAAAGAACCATGTATATTGTTCTACACCTGGTTTATGAGCTGTTGCTTGGAAATAACTATCTTGAGATTCGACAAAAATTATCTTAGGTTCATCCTCATTCGCATTAATACCTGAAGGGACCATTGGAACTTTTTTGCCCATAGGGTTTTGTGACCATATTTGTGATGGGACAGAGATGACATCGTCTCCTATACTAAGCTTTTTGAATTTATACAATATAATCGTATAGTCGAAATTATTAGATACCGTTGTAGCCCTCCACCTAATATTTGCATTAATGGGAACAGTGACACGGGCACCAGATGAACTCGCCACTTTCAATCCAAGCTCTGGAGTATAATTAGCTATATATACATGCTGACGGATAATTGTTGGATCTTTAGGGTCCAGAGAACTTTTAAGATTATTAGTACGAAGATATTCAATAATTGAATCAATATCAATAACAAAGGTTACATCAGCTGTAATAGAGTTCTTGGTTATAGCAATATCATCTTTACCCTGAATGACTTCACTCATCATAACACCTCTTACATATTTAAATTATTTATTGGGAATTGAAAGGTTATTTGCTTGCTCATTATTATTATTATAACTTTCTTTTTATATAATTAACTATTAAAGTTGAAACAGCTACTGGTATAAATCATAGTTTATATGGGAAAATTACTCATATATTTATCAGGTACTACTTCATATAGTTCAGTATTTTAGTTAATTTATTTTTGCGAAAAATAAAACATGAAAACTTTATATTAAGACATTAAATAATCATTTATATTTCATTGAAAGCGATTTAATATTCTTAATATGACTATAATATGTTTTTATATATATTGTTTTACCTGATTATTAAAATTTCAATCTTATTGATATAATTTCTTTTGTTTACGAAAAATACATTGTGGCTTATCAAATCTTGCTTCTGTATAACAGTAAATAATTATTTTATTTATTAAGTGTAAATTTTGATACTATAATAAATATTAGGGTTCACTATCAATATTCTTAATTTTCAAGAGGACGTTGAATGAATATTTATCGACCATATACCTTACCCTATAATTTTCATAAATTAGATGTAGATGTACATTTTGTGGCTGAAATTTGTGAGCTTATTAACAAAATTTCGGGGTTTAGTTTGTTCTCCCTTTTATTAAAAGCGCGCTTTCCTATCTCTAATCGAGACGTATATTTCTTTAATAATTATCATGAATCTTGGAGAGCCCTTTATATAGAAAAAAAGTATTGGATGATTGATCCCGTTCTAAATTTCCGACCTGTGCCACCTTCTTTTTCAAAAATATGGGACTTGGATTTTTTTTCCAAATCTAATGGGCAAGAGCTTTGGTATGTTAATCAGAAATATGGATTTCGTTCTGGGATCACCTTTGGTCTTCCTGCATTTTCAGGAACTTATGGAATATTTTCTGTTGCGGGAAAAGATGGGCCTATTGATAACGAGACAATGTATAAATGTAGTGGAGAAATTTTAGGAGTATATATTAGGATAATAAGATACTTAACATCACACACAAAGTATTTACAATCGTTCTATATCGATAATACCTCATTTTCACATAGAGAATTAGAAGTATTAAGGTATACCGCAGATGGGATGACATCAATTGAAATTGCATCAACCATTTGTGTCACTAAAAGTACAGTTGATTTTCACCTAATGAATATCGTCAAAAAACTGGATTGTAAGAATAAATTCCAGGCAATAGCTAAAGCGGCATTACTTGGCTATATATAACTGATATACCCGTTATCCTTCAAGTTGCCTCTTTGTTGGCTGCACTCGCTCACCCCGGTCACATAGTTACCTATGCTCCCGGGGATTCACTCCCTTGCCGTCGCGATGCATCTTGAAATCCATAGGGTATATCTTTATTGGGCAACACGATGTAAATGAAAATGAGGTTAAGATTGACATGAACGGTATTACTATGCCACGATTAGAACAACCGATTCATTATTCTAAAACAAAACAATTTGCAGATTTCTAATTATATATCTCCAAGATTATATAATCATTTTTTCAAGGCGGATTTTTATAAAGGTGCTTATTATATCATAAGTATCTTCTTTATGTATTAATAATAATCAGGAGAAATACAGTGGCTAATCTCAGAGAAATACTGATTGCCTTTGGTTGGGGGGGTATTGTTGTCGGGATTATGATGGGTGGGTTAATAGGAATGTATGCTTTTAAAGGGCCATTCCGTGCACCTAAAGGTCATGAGAGCTATACAGACTTAAATCGTAGGATGCTCAGGCTAGCTCATATTGCTTTTATCATGTTGCCGTTGATTTCTATCTTATACGGTATGAACATTGACGATTTACAGGTTCCTTATATTTACAAGTATTACGCAACAATCTGCATGATGATTCTTTCTATCGGAATCCCTGTATTATTGATTGCCTCGTGTTTTTATTTACCGTTCAAGTATGTTCAGGTTATTCCTTTTAGCTGTGGGATGTTTGCATTAGTTGTAATGGCCGTGGGCAGGGTGTTAGCCCTGTAATCTATTAATCGTAGTCTTTATATTGAGATTTTAATCATGGAAAAATTACCGAGTGCGCGTCAACTCGGCAGGGATGCTATTGCTGCAACCGTCGAAAATAACCAATATCAGCGTAATCATCAGTTTGCAAAGCGATTAATCGATCGCATTGAAGCGCACCCGCTGATGAGAAACCCAATTTTGTTAAAGATGAATAGCGGTGAGTTCGACATCAGCCAGATGAGGATATTCCATCTGGAGTTTTATCACGCCTTCGCCCAAGTATTTACCGATGCGGTGATCGAAGCGTTGGGCTCAGCAAAACAGCTGGAAGGGCGTTTGGGTGCGCGGGCAAAAATGGCAGCTCGTTTTTTGCTGCAAATTAACCTGCTAGATGAGTTAGGTTTCCACCCAGGAACAGGCTCTGACAGTGGCTATAACGGGCAACCAGCACTGGCTCACTATGTGCAATTCTTCAACACCATCGAGCAATTGGGGATGAGTGAGAATGAGGTGAAAGCTTGGTTTCCGATGTCCAGTTCAGTGGCATGCCGCGCGACATTTGAAAATGCCTACGGTGACTACCCTCAGTTGGTGGCACTATTAGCCGTTGCTGAAACAGTGTTCCACGACTTTGCTACGCCTTGGGCGAAAAGCGTGGGTGTAGCGACAGATATTGATGTGTCTACCGGTTATCACAGTATTCACGTAGAGACCGAAACCGGTGGATCAATTGAAGACGGTCATTCTGAGGATGCTTGGATCTTATTCTGTCAGGCGATTACCGAAGATCGCTTTGATGAAATGGAACAGAGAGTAGACCTGTGGCTGAAAGTATGGAATGACTTCTGCAACGATCTGCTAGCGGGTCGTGCTGCAAAATAATTTCAGGCTAATTTAACTTTTCATATATATACCCTATGGATTTCAAGATGCATCGCGACGGCAAGGGAGCGAATCCCCGGGAGCATAGATAACGATGTGACCGGGGTGAGAGAGCGCAGCCAACAAAGAGGCAACTTGAAAGATAACGGGTATAAAGAGCTAATCATTATGCCGTCCCACCAGTTGTTTAACAGGGGATTTAATTCCTTCAACCAACTATTGCCAGAACTTGCTGTTCAACATACCGACAAGACGGCATTTGAGTTTTTACGAAGTTCTAGGGAGATACAAAATCAAAGCTATGGGCAATTGCACCAACGCGCAGCATCATTAGCAAGCGCACTTCAGCAATATGGTCAGCGCGGTGATAGGGTTATTTTACTTTATCCAGACGGTGAAGATTTTATTGGGGCGTTTTTTGGCTGCCTTTATGCAGGAATGATTGCTGTCCCGGTCCCTATGCCAGCGAAATCCTCAGGAAATGCGTGGGAGCGTTTTATTGGCGTTTTACGCAATGCGAAAACAGAATTTATTGTAACAACCGGGAAAGGAACCGAAACGTTAATACAACTGACTTTACCGTCACCTCCACTTATTTTTACTTTTGATAAACCGGAAGCGATATCACTGCCTGCGGGATATCGCCTCCATTATCTTGAACGCCATTTTGCTGGGGTATTTAATCCTGCGCAGATGACTGACACCGATCTGGCATTTTTACAATACACCTCAGGCTCCACGGGTACGCCAAAGGGAGTGATGGTTACCCACGGCAATCTGTGGGCAAACTCACAGGCTATTCACCACTATTTTGGTCATCACAGTGAAAGCCGCGGCATGATATGGCTGCCGCATTTCCACGACATGGGGCTTATCGGTGGACTGCTACAGCCCGTGTATGGGGCGTTTCCATGCCGGGTGATGTCACCAATGATGCTGATGAAAAACCCGCTTAACTGGTTAAAACAGATCTCAGAATATCGTGCGACTACATCGGGGGGGCCCAATTTCGCGTACGATCTTTGCGTACGTAAAATTAGCCAGCAACAGGCTGAAGGTTTAGATCTCTCCTTCTGGGATGTGGCGTTTTGCGGGGCTGAGCCTATTCGTCCTGCTACATTGCGCCAGTTTGGTGAGCATTTTGCCCATACTGGCTTCCGTGCTAAGGCATTTTTACCCTGCTATGGCATGGCGGAAACCACGTTGATCGTTACCGGCATGGATAAAGGTCAGGGAATGGTCGTTACCAATGAAGATGAAAAAGATCCCGGTGTTGTCAGCTGTGGTCAGGCGTTGCCAAATACCGAAGTACGCATTGTCGACCCCGTTAACCTGCGTGCGCTGGAGGCTGGACAAACGGGAGAAATCTGGTTGCGTGGGCCCAGCATTGCGAGCGGTTACTGGAATAATGCTGCTGCGACAGCAGCTACTTTCCATGCTCAGATCGAGAATGAATCGGCACACTGGTTGCGCAGTGGTGATTTGGGGTTCCAACAGCGAGGATCGCTGTACGTTACTGGGCGTGTGAAAGAACTCTTGATTGTCAATGGTCAGAACCATTACCCAACAGATATTGAGGAAACGATCCGGAACGCTGATGCTCTGCTGGCCAATGCCACCGTCTGTGTTTTTGCCAGTGACATTGCGCAGACAGAGCAGGCCGTTGCCTTGCTGGAAATCCCGGAACGCGCCAAAGAGTCTGTTGATACAGCAGCGTTAAACGACCGCCTGAATGCAGCAGTGGCAGACCGGCATGGCATAACACTGGGTGAGTGGGTATGGGTTGGTCGACGGGCGATTCCACGCACGACCAGTGGCAAACTGCAACGAACTCGTGCCAAGGCAATGTACCAACAGGATGCATTAGTTGTGCAATGGAGCAGCCGAGCGGTTCAACCACAACCGGCCTGTACAGATGGTGGTCTGTTTCACAGTGTGCCGGCGCTAGCGTCATTTATTGCAGGTATTATCAGTACGGCGGTTAACAGGACCGTTAACCAACAGCATTGGGATGATGCGTTCACGACATTTGGGCTGAACTCGTTGCAGGCCGTTGGTGCGATAGGTGAGTTGGAACAGCATCTGGGCCGTGAGCTTTCTCCATCGTTGATTTACGATTATCCGACCATCAATAAACTGGCCGTGGCACTGTTGCAGCCTGCGGAGCAAAAAGCCGCGGCTACGGTGGCTATCACTGACGATGCTATCGCGGTGATAGGAATCGGGGTTGAATTGCCGGGGCACAGCGGCGTTCAGGCGTTATGGTCGTTGCTACAACAAGGACAAAGTACGACCGGAGATATTCCCGCTCACCGTTGGGCTGGCTCGGCGTTAAGCGGTTTTAATTGTAAAGGCAGTTTCTTTGACACCGTAAGTGAGTTTGACGCTGGCTATTTTGGGATTTCGCCGCGTGAGGCTGAGTATATTGATCCGCAACATCGCTTGTTGTTAGAAACCGTGCAGCAGGCATTAACTGATGCGGGGTTAAAGGCTTCCACCTTGCGGGGAAGTGATACCGGGGTGTTTATCGGTATCAGCGCCAGTGATTATGCTTTGCTCTCGGGCGCTCGGGTTTCTGCCTATAGCGGGTTGGGTAATGCGCACAGCATTGCGGCTAACCGCATTTCCTATGTTTATGATTTCAAAGGGCCAAGTGTCGCAATTGATACGGCCTGTTCCTCTTCTCTGGTCGCGATTGACACGGCGATACAAAGCCTGCGTTCGGGGCGTAGTACGCTGGCTATCGCTGGCGGCGTGAACTTGGCTCTGACACCGCATTTACAGACCGTCTTTACGCAGGCGCATATGTTGGCGCCAGATGGCCGGTGTAAAACCTTCGATGCACGGGCCGACGGATATGTGCGCGGTGAAGGATGTGGCATCGTCATTTTAAAACCACTGGCACAAGCACTGACCGATGGTGACCGGGTTTATGCCACTCTGGTAGCGAGTGCCATCAATCAGGATGGTCGTAGCAATGGGATCACTGCGCCGAATGGCCTATCACAACAGGCGGTTATCGCACGGGCGCAGGCCGAGGCGGGCATCAATAGCAACCATATCGATTACGTGGAAGCACACGGTACCGGTACGGCATTGGGCGACCTGATTGAATTTCAAGCGCTGGAGGCGGTGTTCGCGCAACGCCATCAACCCGCAGCGGTGCAGGTGGGGTCGATCAAGACGAACATTGGTCATCTGGAAGTCGCCGCGGGCGTGCTTGGGGTTGTGAAAGTGGCCTTAATGCTGCACTACCAACAGCGTGTACCTCATTTAAATTTCAAACAAATCAATCCTCATATTGCCGCCATTAGCCGCCGAGTTTCGGTAGCGGGGAACCGCAGTTGTGCATGGGAGTCGGCTGAGGGCCAACGCTATGCAGGTGTCAGTAGTTTTGGCTTTGGGGGAACCAATGGTCACGTGATCCTGCGTGACTGTCCGCAGGCGGCAAAAGGTGAAGAGGAAGCGTTACCGTTAACGTTACTGCTGGTGGCCTCGCATGAAGAACAGGGTTTTAACGCCCAGCGTGACGGTGTATACCGCAGCTTGCAGTTGCAACATGATGCTGACGTCTCGGCGTGGTGCCGTCTGGTCAATACCCGTTATGACCACCCACGCTACCGTGGGTTTGCCTTTGGGGCCAACCGCCAGCAATTGGCCGAGAATCTGATGCAAATCAGCGGTAGCAAAGCGGGCAAAGCGCAGCCTCAGGTCTGGTTATTCCCTGGGCAGGGAACGCAACAAATTGGCATGGGGGCAGCCTTGTATCAGCATCTGCCATATTATCGCAAGTGCTTTGACCAACTGGCTGATACGGTTTTACAACGTTATCAAATCGATATCCGCCAGGCGCTACATGCTCAAGACGACAGCTGGCAGCGCTGTGCTAAAACTTGTCAGTTGTCCCTGTTTGCGTGCAGCTATGCCATAGCAGAGAGTTTGATGCAGCTTGGGTTACGCCCAGCGGCCGTGATTGGTCATAGCCTGGGTGAATATTGCGCCGCGGTTATTGCTGGTCAAATATCGTTGGAGCACGGGCTGGCAATGGTTCACCAACGCGCCCACTTGATGGGCAGTCTGACCCAACATGGCGCGATGGCCGTGGTGTTCAGCGGTGAAGATGAGGTTCGTCGCTACATCGCCCCATGGGCAGGAGAGGTTGCCATTGCTGCGTTTAATACGCCGACGCTGACAACCATTACAGGGAGTACTGCGGCGATTGAAGCCTGCCTGAAAGACATTTCTGGGCTGGGCGGTCATGCCCGGCGTATTAAAACCGCCAACGCATTCCATTCTCACCTGATGGACCCCATCTTGTCAGAGTATCAACTCTGGCTAACGCAACACATTGATTTTAAAGAAGGGAATCTGCCTTTCTACAGCAACCTTGACGGCAAGGTACGTCAATATACGACGGCTGACTACTGGGTCCAGCAAATTCGGCAACCGGTTCACTTTTTGCAAGGAATTAGGGCACTGTTTGAAGAAGAGAAATATACGTTTGTGGATCTGAGTGCAGACAGTTCGCTGGGCAAATTTGTTGTTGTGACAGACCGTGGGCAACACGTATTGGCCGCGGCTGACCATCGACATGAATATCAATCACTGCTGACGCTGCTTGGCTCATTGTGGCAACACGGGCATGACATCGAGTGGTACAGGCTGTACCTCGCAATGGGCCGTGAGGCGTTGACGCTGCCAGCTATCCAATTTTGTAAAAAAACCTACTGGTTGGCGGATGAAAAGTTAATGCAGCCATCATCTTCACATGAGGACGTTATGTCACAACACCACCAATTACGGAGCGAAATAAAAGCGATTATAGCCGGGTATCTTGGGGCGCAGCCTGAGGATTTGGATGACGATCTGCCTTTTCTGGAAATGGGCGCGGATTCGTTGGTTCTGTTGGATGCAATCAATACCATTAAAGATCGTTACGGGGTCGCGATCCCTATGCGCTCACTGTTTGAAGAGTTAAATACACTGGATGCGGTGCTCCACTATGTCGTGGAGCATGCCCAGGTGGCGGAACCCGTTGCTCCGGTTAATGAAAATCGCGGTGCTATGCCCGTTGTGCCATGTGCAGAACCCACGGTAACACCTACATCGGTTCATGCGGGCGAACTCGGGGGGGCGGTATCGGTTGCGGTTCCTGAAACACTGCAAGGCTTGATTGCACGGCAGTTAGAGATCATGTCACAACAGCTTCGCTTACTCAATGGCGGCATAGTTCAACCCGCTCCGGCACTGCCCGCTGTAGAGGCCAGCGCACCAGTGGCGACACTCCCGCAGCCACTGGTGGCTAAACCTATGGTTACGGATAAGGCACAGACCAATGCAACACCGACTAAAGCCGGTGCGCACAACAGTTGGTTAAAAAAGGAAACCCAAAAGGCTTCGCTGGGGGCTAAACGTGACAGACATATTCAGCAACTGACTGAGCAATTTGTCAGGAAAACGGCAAGTTCGAAACATAATGCTCAACAATTCCGCGCCGTCTTGGCCGATAACCGAGCATCTGCGGGCTTCCGTTTATCCACAAAAGAAATGCTCTATCCTTTGGTCGGAGTGCGTTCACAAGGTGCCCGTATCTGGGATGCGGATGGCAATGAATACATTGACTTCACTATGGGATTTGGTGCCAACCTGTTAGGGCATGCGCCGGAATGCGTGCAGCAAGCCGTTGCCGCGCAGTTGTCCCAAGGCATGCAAATTGGGCCACAGAGTTCCCTTGCTGGTGAGGTGGCAACGTTGATCGCAGAGCTGACGGGTCAGCAGCGCGTGGCTTTCTGTAATTCTGGTTCTGAAGCGGTAATGAGCGCCATACGCTTGGCGCGCGCTGTGACAGGCAAAAATAAAGTGGCGCTGTTTAGCGGTTCTTATCACGGTGTGTTTGACGGCATTTTGGGACGCCAACAGGGAGGGGAGACACCAGAGCACGCGATACCTATTGCTGCCGGTACACCAGCGTCACTGGTAGAGGATCTGCTGGTACTTGAGTATGGCAGTGAAGAGAGCCTGGTACTGATTGCTAAATATGCCGATCAATTAGCAGCGGTCATCGTTGAGCCGGTACAAAGCCGGTATCCCAACCATCAACCGCGCGAATATTTGCATGCGCTGCGTAAATTGACGGCTGAACACGATATCACCTTGATGTTCGACGAGGTGATTACCGGTTTCCGTTTGGCTGCCGGTGGTGCACAGGCGTATTACGGCGTGAAAGCAGATATTGCTACCTATGGGAAAATTGTCGGTGGCGGTATGCCAATTGGTGTTATTGCTGGCTCTGCACGCTTTATGGACAGTATCGATGGTGGCTTCTGGCAATATGGTGATGAGTCTTGGCCACAGGCCGAGCTGATTTTCTTTGCGGGGACGTTCTCCAAACACCCGCTGACCATGGCTGCGAGCAAAGCCGTACTCGAATATATCAAGAACCACCCTAGACTCTATGACGATATCAACCAGAAAACGAACGACCTCGCGCAAACGCTCAACACCTGGTTTGCGACGACGGGAACTCCGATCGAAATTGTTTCCGCTGGCAGTTTATTCCGTTTCAAATTTAGCGGTAACTACGACATCTTGTTCCATCATCTCATGTTGCGCGGCATCTTTATTTGGGAAGGCCGTAACTGCTTTGTGTCCACTGCGCACACCACACAGGATATTGAGCTGTTTATCACTGCGGTTAAAGAAAGCCTCAATGCCATGCGTGCCGATGGCTTCTTCGGTGAGGATGGTTTGCAACCTAATACATCTTACCCTGCCACTGACCGCCAACAGCGTTTTACACTGCTGGCCGCTGAGGGGGAGTTGGGGCTACGCGCGGGTAACATTGGTTGCGTCATCGAAACGGCTCGTCAGATCGATGGTTCCATGATGCGCCAAGCCTGGACTCTATTGAGTGAACGCCATGAAGCATTGCGTATGCAGTTCAATGGCACCGGCGAGTTGCAGGTCATGGCATCTTGCGTAGGTGGCGTAGATTTTACCGAAGAATGCAGTGAACAGGCAGAAAATAATGGCCGATTGGCGGCGTTTGCGGCTCAATCGTTCACCTTGTTAACTGCTCCATTGGCTCGTGTATTACTGTTACGGCATGTCGGCGGCTCAACGCTGGCTTTGGCCGCGCACCATACCGTTGCAGATGGTTGGTCATTTATGGTGATGCTGCGCGAACTACTCCATATATATGATTCCATCATGGCAGGACAGTTGCCTGAACTGGCAGCAGCGCCAAGCTATTTGCGCTTTATACATGCGGAAAAGACGGCAAATACTGCCCTCATTGCCCAGTGCTTGGCTAAACTACCAGCACCGCGTTTGAACCCTGCGCGTACGTTACTGGTTATTCAGCAAGTAGCACCATATCAAGGTAAGCGCTTAAAAGGGAGCGTGGATTACCCAGAATTACCGTCTCAGTTACGGAAAGCTGCCGTAAAGCTACGGGTAACTCGTTTTGTGATGTTGAGCGCCTTGTTTGTGTTGGCCTTAGAGAGGTTTATTGGTCACTCTTTGCTGCCTGTTGCTGTACCGAATTCCGGTCGGGATTTTGAACGGAGTGAAGGGCTTGTGGGGCAATGTGTCAGTTTGATGCCGTTTTGTTTTGACAGCGCCGCCAGCTCGTCACTGTCTGAATTTGTTGCTGCGATACATCAAGCTGCGTTGGCTCAGCGTGATGCGTCAGCATTACCAGCTCATTGTTTCCATGGCGAAAGCGCACAATTCCCTGTGCTGGCCACGTTCAATGTTGAACCTCATGCACCGCTGACCGAAATGCGCCAGTGGCAAGCTAGCCTGTCAATGCTGCCCGTCAGTGCAGTTGAGTTCCCGCTAATGGTGAACGTAGTGGAAATGGCTGAAGGGTTGTCAATCGAGCTGGACTATCAGGAGCGTTACTTCTCTGCGCATATAGCTGCTGAGCTGCTGGAACATTACCTGGCTGTGATCAATGTCTTGGCGGAGCAGGGCGTGGACGCAGTGAATCAGCAATTTTATTCACCTGCTGAAGTGGAAGCCTGATGAAAAAGCTGATGGGTATTGCACTGGTTATTGCTGCGTTGGCGTATACGATCAATCTGCTGTTTGATGCGGGCGTTTTCTACCGCGTTCAAGATATTCACATGCAGCAGTGTAGAAAAATAGAGGGTGTCAACGGAGCTGAAGATATCGTGCCGTTGCAAGATGGCGGTGTGTTAATTAGCAGTCTTAACCGCCATGGTAATGCGTCAGGTGCCCTCTATTACTTACAACCGGGACAGGCACCTTTGCTGCTGCCAGGGGATTATCCAGCGGAATTTTTCCCGCATGGTATAGACGTATGGCAACAGGAGGGAAACACCTGGGTTTACGTGGTGAATCATCGTCATCAAGAGGACCGTATTGACGTTTTCCGTTTTGAACGTGCAGCAATGCGGCTGATTTATCAACCTGCGTTGTCACGCAGTGTTGGAAAAAATATCAATGATATCAGTGTCATTGATAAAACCCGCTGGTTGCTCACACGGGATCACGCGTATTCCGGTCTGCTCGGCCGCATTGAAGATTACCTGCGCTTGCCACTCGCACGCGTATTACTGATCGATGATTCTGGGGTGCACACATTGCTCGATGGGTTGCACTTTGCGAACGGTATTTATTATGACCGACAACGGGAACGGCTATATGTGGCGGAAACCACAAGCGGTGCCGTAAGCAGTTGGGCATGGCAACCAGGTGGGACGGCACCTATGTTACTGAGTCGGGCAACCGGCTTGCACGGGGTAGACAATATTATGCCTGATGAAAAAGGGGACAGATTATTGGTGGCCGCACACCCACAACTGCTGAAACTGGCGGCGTACCAAAAGGATGCGCAAGTGCGTTCACCATCTCTGGTCTGGCAGTTGGCGATTGCCTCAAATGGGGAAGCAGAACGCGCTCAGGTGATTCACCAAAGCCATGGTCAGATGTTGGCGGCAATCAGCGTCGCGGCACCGTTGGCTGACCAAGTGGTGATGGGCAGTGTTTTTGATAATGGGCTGCTGATGTGCAGGGGAAACTAGCATGTTGAAAAAATGGTTCTCCCGCCGCTCGACCTTCACCGGCACGTTAGAGGGGCAGACGTTTACCCTGGCAACAGTTGAAACGGTACTCGAAAGCGCTCTGAAAGCCGGTATATCACTGCCTTATAATGTTGTGGTGAAGGTTCTGGTCTGGCGGTGGGTTTGGTGTTGAAAATAACTCATGTCTTTTTGTCTTTCTTTATACCGCACGGCATAACTCCTTTTTTGAACATAGAAAATATGGCTTCTAATTTAGCGTCTTGATTAAAAGAAAATAAATATCGATAAATGCTTATCATATTTAACATGTCATTACATTCGTCATTTACTTCATTTACTTCATTTACTTCATTTACTTCATTTAGAAAAATATCGTATTTGATGTTATCAACTAACTCTTGTTTCTTTCTTATAAGATATCATTTTCTTTTTCTCATATTTTCTTTAACTTGATCCTGGGTAGATATTTTTACTCTATCAAGGATATTCTTTTGTTGCTTTATTATAATCCTCATGAAGATAAAACTCGGATACCAGATCAGAGAAAAAATCACTCCAAACTATATAGTTACATGGTATGTCTTGATCGAAAAAAAGCTTTAATGCCCTATCTTTATTATCAATAATTTTATATTCATTAAATTCTTCAATAGAACCGGATAAAAAATCCGAACTTTTAAAAAATTCAACAGGTTCCATATAAAAATTTATTATCTCACCCATATTAAATCATCCTAAAATTTTACTCCAGAGATCAAAAACTCTTTGTCTGCCTATTTGATTTACGTCTTTCCCAAAAATATTAGTGTTATACCTATCTTTGGATCTAATAATATTACCATTCTCCATGCCTTTTTTAGCTATATTTTGAATGTTAGCTACTTGTTTCGATATGGTATTAATTAATTAATTGATTGATTTAGATTTATTTTATCCAGAGCATTGCATCAA